>NZ_JBHVPZ010000002.1:0-141258 GCF_042887135.1 Kitasatospora sp. NPDC057965 | reverse complement strand
CCATGCTTTCTTCTTCGGGTGTTGGGGGGGGGCGTGGGGGGGGGGGCCCCCCGCCCCCCCCCCCCCCCCCCCGGGGGGGGGGGGGGGGGGGGGGGGCCGGCCCCCCCCGGCCCGGGTGGGTCAGACGGAGGCCGCGGGCAGGCCGAGGAGTTCGGCGGAGCCGTTGCGGTTGTGGCGCTCCTGCCAGAGTTCGAGGGCGCTGCGGCAGGCGTGGTCGAGGTGGCGCACACCGGCGAGGTCGAGCCGCACGGGACGGTCGGCCGGCAGCTCCTCCAGGGATTCGAGGGTTTCGAGGAGACGGGGCAGCCGGAGGAAGGTGGCGTTCCCGTGCAGGTTCACCCGGACGGCGCCGTCGGGGAGTTCGGTGACCGCGACCTGGAGGTGGGAGGTGTCCCAGGCGCTCTTGAGCACCGCGAGCAGGAGCCCGAGCAGCACCCCTTCCAGGAGGTTGGTCACGACGATCGCGATCGCCGTGGCGGCCAGGATCACCGCCTCACCGCGGTCGGCCCGCCAGAGCGGCCGCAGGGTGCGGACCGGGACCAGCTTGGCCCCGGCGTGGACCAGGACGCCGGCCAGCGCGGCGAGCGGGATGGCGGAGAGGAAGCCCGGGAGCAGGGCCGCGAAGAGCAGCAGCCAGAGGCCGTGGAGGACGCGGGAGGCCTTGGTCCGGGCGCCGGCCTGGACGTTGGCGGCGCTGCGGACGATGACGGCCGTCATCGGCAGCGCGCCGAGCAGGCCGCAGAGGGTGTTGCCGACGCCCTGGGCGAGCAGTTCGCGGTCGTAGTCGGTCCGCGGGCCGTCGTGCAGACGGTCGACGGCGGCCGCGCTGAACAGGCTCTCGGCCGAGGCGATCAGCGCGAAGGCGACGGCCGTGCCGAGCACCCCGAGGCTGCCGAGCGCCGCGAGGTCGGAGGCTCCGGGCAGGTGGAGGACCCCGGTGAGTCCGGCCACCTCGACCCGGGCGACGGGCAGGTCGAACAGGGCGGTGACGGCCGTCGCGCCCGCGACGGCGGCGAGTGGTGCCGGGACTGCCCGGACCCGGGCCGGCAGGCGCGGCCAGAGCAGCAGGACCGCCACCGTCCCGGCGCCGATGGCGGCCGCGGCCACCGCGTGCGGATCCCCGGCGACGTCGGCGGCCAGCCCGGGGATTCCGGCGAGCTTGGCGGGGCCGCCGGCCGGCGCCTTGGCGTCGGCGAGCGCGTAGAGCTGACCGGCGATCAGCACCAGGCCGATGCCGGCCAGCATGCCCTGGACGACCGAGACGGAGATCGCCCGGAACAGCCGGCCGAGGCGGGCGGCGCCCAGGGCGAGCTGGAGCAGGCCGGCGACGGCGGTGATGACGCCGAGGGTGGCGAGGCCGTGTTCCTGGACGGCCGCGAGGACCAGCACGGTCAGGCCCGCGGCGGGGCCGGACACCTGAAGGCTGCTGCCGGGCATCAGGCCGGTCACCAGGCCGCCGACGATGCCGGTGACCAGGCCGAGTTCGGCCGGGACGCCGGAGGCGACGGCGACTCCCACGCAGAGCGGGAGGGCGACCAGGAAGACGACGAGGGATGCGGGGAGGTCGGAGCGCAGAGTGCTCAGCCGAAGGGCGGGACGACGAGTCATCGGGTCCTCGGGAGAGTGCGGAGGGTTCGGTGGACGGTGCGGTGGAGGGGCGGTGGAGGGGCGGTGGAGGGGCGGTGCGGTGGAGGGGCGGTGCGGTGGAGGGGCGGTGCGGTGGAGGGGCGGTGCGGGGAAGGGCGGCGCGGTGGCGGACCGTGCGGTGGCGGACCGTGCGGCGGAGTCACAGCGGGAGGAAGAGGCCGGCGTCGGCCCGGTGCGCGAGCACCAGTCCGGTGTGGATCTCGTAGAACCAGCCGTGCAGCCGGATCCGCCCCTCGCTCAGCCGGCGGGCGACGGCGGGGTAGCCGCGCAGCCGGTCGAGCTGGGCGAGCACGTGGCGCTGCACCGGGCCGGCCACCGTCGGGTCGAAGACGTCGGCACCGTCCGCACGGAGCGTGGCCCGGTCGGCATGGAGCAGCCAGGAGCGGACGGCGGGCACCACGCTGAGGTCCTCGCCGCGCACGACGGCTCCGACCGCGCCGCAGTGCGAGTGTCCGCACACCACCAGGTCGCGGACGCCGAGCACCTCGACGGCGTACTCGATGGTGGCGGTCTCGCCGGAGGCGGCGTCGGCCCGGTAGGCGGGCACGATGTTGCCCGCGGTGCGGAGCTCGAAGAGGTCGCCGGGATCGGCGCCGGTGATCAGCGCGGGCACCACCCGGGAGTCGGAGCAGGTGATGAACAGGGCCTGCGGGGCCTGGCCGGCGGCGAGTGCGGTGAGTTCCCGGCCGGTGTCGCCCACGCGCTGCGGGAACGCCCGGGCCCGGTCGATGAGCGGTTCCATGGTGGTGGATGCCTCCTTCGGTGACCCTCGCGGCGTCGGCCGGGAGGGGCGGTGGACGGGCAGGCACGTCGGAACCAGATGCCCCCGGACGGGTGGGTGCGGCCGCGGCGGGTCGATGGCGCGCCGCGCAGCCGCGTCGGTGACCCTCGGTGCTCCCCCGGTGACCTGATGACGCGTCAAGGGGAAGTAAAACACGGGTATGGGGTCGGCAAAAGCTCGTCCAGGGCTCAGAGTGTGCCGATCTGGTTAACATCCTGTTGCCATGAACGGCACACACCCTTCCGCCTCGGCCTGCGCACCCCGGAAGGAACCTGACGGAGCGTCAAGACGTTGATGCACTCGCACTTTCCGCACGCCCCTCGCGAGGTCCGCGCGCCCCCGAACACGCCTGCGGGCCACCGCTGTTCGGGGAACGGCGGTGGCCCGGACGGACGGATCGACGGGGCGTCAGCGACGCAGGGTGGTGACGGTGAGGCCCGGGGCCGAGCGGATCTCGGCCTCGGTGAAGCGTTCGGTCACCCACTGCTTGTCGGCGTAGCGGCGGGTCTGGTCGGTGAAGTGCGGCGAGGTCGGGTCGGCCGACTCGCCGTAGGTGAGCAGGGTCCGGGTGCGCGGACCGCGGTCGGTCAGTTCGGTGGCCATCAGAAAGCCGGCGCCGAGCGGGACACCCTTCAGGTCCGCGGGGCAGGTGCCGCCTCCGGTGCCCGAATCAGGCCCGGCCGTGAGCACGTTGAAGCAGCCGGTCCCACTGGAGCAGCCGTGCAGCGGGATGCGGGCGGGCCGCCGGCGCCCACCCGGCGGACAGGTCACCGGACGGACGCGGGCGGGTGGGCGCGCGGACGGGCCCGCGGACGGGGTCAGTCCCGGGGGCGGGGGGTGGGGACGAGGCCGGTCTGGTAGGCGAGCGCCACCAGCTGGGCGCGGTCGCGGGCGTCGAGCTTGGCCATGGCGCGGTGGATGTGGGTGCGGATGGTGAAGGGGCTGACGAACATCCGGGCGGCGATCTCCTCGTTGCTGAGACCCGTGGCGGCCATCGCCATCACCTCGCGCTCGCGGGCGGTCAGGGCGGCCAGGCGTTCGGGGGCGGCGGCGGGGCCGCGGTCCGGCTCCGGGTGGGCGAGCAGCTGGTCGATCAGGGCGCGGGTGGCGGCGGCCGACAGCAGCGGGTCGCCGGCGGCGACGCGGCGCAGGGCGGCGAGCAGCTCGGTCGGTTCGGCGTCCTTGCCGAGGAAGCCGCCGGCGCCGGCGCGCAGGGCCTGGGCGACGTACTCGTCGATCTCGAAGGTGGTGAGGATGAGCACCCGGGTGCCGGCGAGCTCGGGGTCGCCGCAGATGGCGGCGGTGGCGGAGAGGCCGTCGACGCCGGGCATCCGGATGTCCATGAGCACGACGTCGGGGCGGAGGTTCTTCGCCAGGTCGATCGCCTCGCGGCCGTCGGCGGCCTCGCCCACCACCTGCATGTCCTCCTCGGCGTCGATGAGGACGCGGAAGGCCCCGCGCAGCAGCGTCTGGTCGTCGGCGAGCAGTACTCGGATGGTCACGGGTGTTCCTCTCGGGCGGCGGTGCGCAGGGGCAGTTCGGCGGAGACCAGGAAGCCGCCGCCGGGCCGGCGGTCGGCGGTGAGGCGCCCGCCGACGGCGGCGGCGCGCTCGCGCATGCCGATCAGGCCGAAGCCTCCGCCGACCGGGGCGACGACACCGGAGCGGGGGCCGGGCGCCGGGCGCCCGTTGGCGACGGTCAGCAGGACACGGCTGCCGGAGTACGCGAGGGTGACGTCGGCGGTGGAACCGGCGGCGTGCTTGGCGACGTTGGTCAGGGACTCCTGGAGGATCCGGTACGCCGTGAGGTCGACGCCCGGGGAGAGCGGCTGCGGCTCGCCCTCGACGGCGAGGCGCACCGGCAGGCCGGCCCGTTCGAAGGCGCCGATGAGGTCCGGCAGCCGGTCCAGGCCGGGGGCGGGTTCGAGCGGGGCCTGCGGGTCGTCGGCGCTGCGCAGCAGGCCGACGGTGGCCTTGAGCTCGCGCAGCGCGGAGCCGGTGGCGTCGGTGAGGTGGCTGAGCATCTCGCGGGCCTGGGCGGGATGGCGGTCCAGGAGGTGGACGGCGATGCCGGCCTGGGCGTTGGCGAGGGCGATGTGGTGGGCGACGACGTCGTGCAGGTCTCGGGCGATCCGGATGCGCTCGTCGGCGACCCGGCGGCGGGCCTCCTCCTCGCGGGTGCGCTCGGCTCGCTCGGCGCGTTCCTCGATGGCGGCGAGGTGGGCGCGGCGCGCGCGGACGGAGTCGCCGATGGCTCCGGGCAGCAGGATCCAGGCGATGACGCCGATCTTGATGCTGATGGAGGTGTGCGGCTCGTTGATGACCGTGGCGACGGTCACCAGGACGGCCGAGACCGCGGTGGCGGCGCGCGCGGTGGTCCGGTCGGTGTGCACGGCGAGCGAGTACAGCGCGATCAGCAGCGGGGCGACCAGGCCGACGTTGAGCTGGGTCGCGACGAAGCAGAGGGCCAGGCTGCAGGCGAGGGTGACCCCGAAGACCACATAGGGCCGGCGGCGATGGCCGAACAGGGCGAGGCTGGAGAGGACCGCCAGGGTCAACGCGGCCGGGTTCGGCGCGATGGGGTTCCCGAGGCGGTCGATGGTGGTCGTCCCGGCGGTGACCACGAACACGGCGAGCACGAGCAGCACGTCGAGCAGGAGGGGGTGGCGGCTGCGTACGCGGCGCAGCCAGATCTCGGTCATGCTCGCTTCTCCCGGTCCGGGGCTGCCCTGGCGGGCCCCTCGCCGGGCCCGGACGATCCGGCGAAGGGAGTGGGGACGTACTGCATGTGGCGGGCATACTGCAGATGCAGTACATACCGACCATTGGAACGGTAGTACGGATGCGGTTCATACCATTTTGCCCGCCGGCGCGCCGCCGGGTCGGGCGCGGCCCCGCCGCGGCTCCCATGGGGGTGGGAGCCGCGGCGGGGCCGGATGGGTCAGACGCCCATGTCAGACGCCCACGGAGTGGCGGACCGGGTCGGCGTCGGGGCCGTCGGCCGGGGCCGGGACGGGCGCCGCGGTCTGCAGCTTGGCACCCTCGACGTCGACGTCGGGGATGATCTTCTCCAGCTTCGCCGGCAGCCACCAGGCGCGGCGGCCGAGCAGGGCGAGGACGGCCGGGACGATCGCCATCCGGACCACGAAGGCGTCGAGGGCGACGGCGGCGGCCAGGCCGAGTCCCATCATCTTGATCATCGGCTCGCTCATGCCGATGAAGCCGGCGAAGACGCTGATCATGATGAGCGCGGCGGCGGTGACCACCCGGGCGTTGTACTTGAAGCCGGTGACCACGGCCTCACCGGGCTCCTCGCCGTGCACGAAGGCCTCCCGGATGCGGGTGACCAGGAACACCTCGTAGTCCATGGCCAGACCGAACACCACACCGATCATGAAGATCGGCATCATGCTCATCACCGGGCCGGTCTGCTCGACGCCGATCAGTTCGGCGAGCCAGCCCCACTGGAAGACCGCGACGACGGCGCCGAGCGCGGCGACCACCGAGAGCAGGAAGCCGAGGGCGGCCTTGAGCGGGACGAGGATCGAGCGGAAGACCACCAGGAGCAGCAGCACCGCGAGGCCGACGACGACCGCGAGGTAGGGCAGCAGGGCGTCGTTGAGCTTCTGCGAGACGTCGATGTTCATCGCCGTCGCACCGCTGACCAGCACGGTCGCACCGGTGGTGGACTTCAGCTCGGGGGCCTTGTCGCGGATGGCGTGGACCAGGTCGGTGGTCGCCGCGTCGCTCGGGCCGGTCGCCGGAACGGCGTTGACCAGCGCGGTGTCCCCGGCCTGGTTGAACATCGCGGGCGCGACGGCGACCACACCGGGCAGCGCCTTGACGGTCTCGGCGACCTTGTCGGCCGCGGCCTTGGGGTCGGCCGTGCCCTTGGCGTCGACCAGGACGGTCAGCGGGCCGTTGAAGCCGGGGCCGAAGCCCTCGGAGAGGTGGTCGTAGGCGCGACGCTGGGTGGTGGAGGTGGGCTTGGCCTCGTCGCCGGGCAGGCCGAGCCGCAGGTCCAGGGCCGGCAGGGCGAGCACGCCGAGGCCGACCACGCCGAGGACCAGCACGGCGACCGGACGGCGCAGTACGAAGCGGGCCCAGCGGGTGCCGCCGTTGGGGCGGGCGCCGTCGGTCCCGGTCGCGGCGCGCTTGCCCTTGCGGTCCTTGCGGGACAGCGCCTTGCGGCCGAGGAAGCCGAGCAGGGCGGGGACCAGGGTGAGCGCGACCAGGACGGCGATCACCACGGTGCCCGCCGCGGCCATGCCCATCTTGGCGAGGATCGGGATGCCCACCACGGAGAGGCCGGCCAGCGCGATGATCACGGTGAGTCCGGCGAACACCACGGCCGAGCCGGCGGTGCCGACGGCACGCCCGGCGGCCTCCCTGGGCTCGTGGCCGTCGAGGAGCTCGGCGCGGTAGCGGGAGACGATGAAGAGCGCGTAGTCGATGCCGACGGCGAGGCCGAGCATCATCGCCAGCGTGCTGGTGGTGGTGGACAGGCCGAGGGTGCTGCCGAGCGCGGTGATCAGGGCGATGCCGAGGCCGACGCCGATCAGGGCGGTGAGCAGCGGGAGTCCGGCGGCCAGCAGCGAGCCGAAGGTGATCACCAGCACGACGGCGGACATCGCCATGCCGATCGCCTCGGCGGAACCGCCCGCCTCGCCGACCTCCATCAGCGCCGTGCCGCCGATGTCGACGGTCAGGCCCGCGTCGCGGGCGTGCTGGGCCGCGGCCTTCAGGGCCTCGGTGGCGGTCTCACTGACCTTGCCGGGCTTCTCGCTGTAGCTCACCGTCGCGTAGGCGGTGGTGCCGTCCTGGGAGACCGCGCCGGCCTGGAACGGTCCGACGGCGCTGACCACCTGGTCGGTGTGGGCGAGCTCGGCGACCGCCTTCTCGACCGTCTGCTGGTTCGCGGCGGCGGTGATCTTCTGGCCCGACGGGGCGACGAAGACGATCCGGGCCGAGGCACCGTCGGACGTGGCGCCGGGGAAGCGCTGGTCCATCAGGTCGAAGGCCTTCTGCGCCTCCGTGCCGGGCATGGCGAAACCGTCGTCGGGGGCGGCCGGCGCCTTGGCGGCCAGCACCCCGACGGCGGCCAGCAGGGCGACCCAGAGCAGGGTCACCAGCCGGCGCCTGTGGAAGGACCATCGGCCCAGGCGGTAGAGGAAAGTGGCCACGGGAGAGCGGACTCCTTACGGATGGCGGGCAGGTCGGGTTGGCCGGGCGGCGCACTCGGCCGGTGGGCCGGGGACGCCCGGAGCATGACCATCCTGGGTCGACGGGGGCCTCCTCCGCGTCGGCTCTGTGCAGGCATTCCGGACTAATGCGGACGCAGCAGTACGACCCCGGGCGGAGTAGTCCCCGGGGTGGAGGCCCGGGGCCGGGCTCCGACCTGCGGCCGAGGGCCGCTCCCGGGTGGCTGTCGGGGGTGCCGGTCGGGACGGCCGCCCGAGTCCGCGCCGCCCTGCGTCACCCGCGCGGAGGTGCGGACGGGCCGCGGCCCGGCGGGCGAAGTAGCGTGATGTGCCTGGCCCGGACTATTCGTCCAGGTTCGCAACGATGTGCCCTCACGGTTTCCGCGTCTCCGACGGCCCGAGGGGCGCACAGCCCGTCCACAGCCCGTCCCGTAGCCGGAGGTGCCCATGGGCGTTCCCGCCGCCCGCATCGTGTTCGACGAGGACGACCGCGCGGCCGTCGCGGAGGCGGTGAGCGAGATGCTCGCCACCGGGGCGCTCACCCTCGGTCCCTGGACCGAACGGTTCGAGCAGTCCTTCGCCGCCGAGCACGGCGCCTCGCACGCGGTCGCCGTCGCCAGCGGCACCGCCGCGCTGGAGATCGTCCTGCGCGGCCTCGACGTCCGCGACCGCGACGTGGTCGTCCCCGCCGTGACCTTCTACGCGACCGCCGGCGCCGTCCTGCACGCCGGCGGCCGGCCGGTGATCGCCGACGTCGACCCGGCCACCCTCGCGCTCGCCCCGGACACCCTGGAGGCCGCGCTCACCCCCGACACCGCCGCCGTCGTACTCGTCCACATCGGCGGGCTGATCACCCCCGAGGTGGACTCCCTGCGCGCGATCTGCGACGCCCGGGGCATCCCGCTGGTCGAGGACGCCGCGCACGCGCACGGCAGCAGCTACCGGGGCCGGGCCGCCGGGACCTTCGGCGTGGCCGGCGCCTTCTCCTTCTACCCGACCAAGGTCACCACCAGCGCCGAGGGCGGCATGATCCTCACCGAGTCCGCCGAGCTGCGCGACGAGGCCCGCATCCACCGCGACCAGGGCAAGGGCTCGTTCACCACCAACCACCACGTCCGGCTCGGCGCGTCCTGGCGGATGAGCGAGCCGAACGCCGCCATCGGCACCGTCCACCTGCGCCGGCTCAAGGAGTTCGTGGAGACCAGGCGCCGGGTCGCCCAGCGCTACGACGCGGCGCTCGGCGCGCTCGACGGGCTGGACCCGGTCACCGAGCCGGCCGGCTGCCGCGGCAACTACTACAAGTACGTCGCGCTGCTGCCCGCCGGCACCGACCGGGCGGCCTTCAAGCGGGCGGTCGCCGAGGAGTACGGCGTACGGCTCTCCGGCGAGGTCTACGACCTGCCGCTGCACCTGCAGCCGGTGCTCGCCCCCTACCGGCGCGCGGCCCTCCCGGTCGCCGAGGACGTCTGCGCCCGGCAGATCTGCCTGCCGGTCCACTCCGACATGACCGAGGACGAGACCGACCTGGTGATCGAGGCGGTGAGCGCCGTCCACCGCCGCTTCGCGGGATGACACGACACCGGCGGCCCCGCCGACCGGGAGAACCCGACAGGGATGAAGCAGACGAAGGAGAGGAAGCCGTGCGGATTGCGGTCACCGGGGGATGCGGATTCATCGGCTCACACGTCGTCGACCGGCTGCTCGCCGCCGGGCACGAGGTGCTCGCGGTGGACACCACCGACAAGTACCTCAACCCCGGCGCCGACCACGCCCGGATCGACATCCTCGACCTGCCCGCGCTCACCACCGCCCTGGACGGCTGCGAGGTGGTCTTCCACCTCGCCGCGCAGGCCGACGTCGAACGCGTCGCCGCCGACCCGGTCGGCGCCGTCCGCGCCAACATCGACGGCACCGAGGCCGTCCTGGAGGCGGCCCGGCGCAACGACCTCAGCCGCACCGTTCTGGCCAGCACGGTCTGGGTCTACGGCGCCGCGCTCACCGAGGCCGCGCTCGACGGCGAGGAGCAGGAGCTGGACGAGCACGTCCCGATCGAGCTGGAGCACAGCGGACACCTGTACGTCGCCACCAAGCTCGCCGCCGAGATGCTCGTGCACAGCTACCGCCAGCTCTACGGGCGGCACTTCACCATCCTGCGCTACGGGATCCCCTACGGGCCCCGGATGCGCGACTCGCTGGTGGTCGCCCGCTTCGTGCAGGCCGCGCTCGACGGGCGGCCGATCACCATCGCGGGCGACGGCCGGCAGAGCCGCAACTTCGTCTACGTCGAGGACCTCGCCGACGCCCACGTCCGCGCCCTCTCCCCCGCCGCCGAGGACCAGACCTTCGCGCTGGAGGGCTCCACCGCCGTCTCCGTGCGGGACATCGCCGACACCGTCGACGAACTGCTCGGACCGGTCACCATCGAGCACATCGAGGCACGGACCGCCGACTACGCCGGCCGCCGGATCTCCGCCGCACAGGCCAAGCGGCTGCTGGGCTGGTCGCCGCGGACCAACTTCGCCGACGGCGTGCGGCGCTACGCGGACTGGTACCGGGCCGAGGCCTTCCCGCGGTCGGACGCCTGAAGCCGGGAGGGGGCGGAACCGTGCCGCACGCGCTGCTGGTCTCCGGCTCGCTCGGCCAGGGCCACGACGTGATGGCCCGGGCCTGCGCGGACTCGCTGGAGGCGCGCGGGTGGACGACGGCCACCGTCGACGCCATGGCCCTGCTCGGGCAGCGCGCCGGCACCGCCGGGGAGGCGGTGTTCCGGCGGCTGCTCGGCCTGCCGGGCCTCTACGACGCGTTCCACTTCTCCGCGCTGCGCCCCGGCGCCCGGATCGCGCTGCTCGCCGACGCGGCGGCGCGGCGGCGGCTGGTGCCGGCGCTGCGGGCACTGCTCGCGGAGCAGCGGCCGGAGCTGGTGGTGTCGGTCTTCGCCACCGCCACCTCGGCGGTCAACCGGCTGCGCGGCGGGCCGCGGCCCTTCCGGCACCTGGTGCTGTGCACGGACGTCACCCCGCACCGGCTCTGGGTGCAGGAGGAGAGCGACCTCTTCCTGGTCACCTCGGAGGTCGCCGCCTGCGGCGTACGGCGCTACCGTCCCGACGCGCCGATCGCCGTGCTGCCCGCACCGCTGCGGGCGCCGTTCTACCGGCCGCCCTCGCGCGCCGAGGCGCGGGCGGAGCTGGGCGTGCCGCCGGGGGCCCGGTGCGTGCTGCTGATCTCCGGCGCGTGGGGCCTCGGGCCGCTGGCCCGCACGGCGGCGGCACTGGCCGACGCCGGTCCGCACGTGCTGGCGGTGGCGGGCAGCAACGCCGAGCTGGAACGGCGGCTGCGGCGGGCTGCCGCCCGTCGGCTGCGGCTGCACCCCTTCGGCTGGACGGACCGGGTGCCGGCGTTGATGGCCGCCGCCGACCTGGTGGTGACCAGCTCCGGCGACACCTGCAGCGAGGCCCGCGCGCTGGGCCGCAGACTGCTGCTCCTCGACGTGGTGCAGGGCCACGGCCGCGACAACCTGCAGCACGAGTTGGAACTCGGCCACGCCGACGTCGTCTCCGCCCGCCCGGAGGAGGTCGTCCGCTCCGCCCTGGCGGCGGTCGACCGCCCCGAGCCACCCCCCTCGCCCGGCGCCACCCCCGACGGCTGGCGCACGGGCTTCGCGGCGGCCCTGGAGCGGGTCGGCCTGTCCTGACGACCGGCCGCGCCGGACCCCTCGCCCCCGCACGCGCGGGGATGGGCGGTCAGCCGCGTGGGACGGCGTGGTCGCGGAGGGGGCCCAAGGTGAGGTCGTGGGCTCGGCAGTGGGCGGCGATCAGCGGGAGGGCGGCGAGGGTGGCGCGCCAGGAGTCGGGAGCCGAGGTGTCGTCGGAGTCGTGGAGGAGGAGGGTGGCGCCGCCGACCAGGTGGGGGCGGGCGGTGGCGTAGACGGAGGGGCCGGTCGCTCCCCGTTCCCAGTCGCGGCCCCAGGCCGTCCACAGGACGGTGCGCAGGCCCAGGCGGTGGGCGGCGAGGGCGAGGCCGGCGGTGAGGACGCCGTACGGGGGGCGGTACCAGTGCGGGCGGGTGCCGGCGAGGTCGGTGACCGCCTCGGTGGCGCGGCGGAGTTCACGCAGGTCGCGGGCGGGGGCCGGGCGGTACTGGCGGCGGTGGTACCAGCCGTGGACGGCGACCTCGTGTCCCCGGGCGACCAGCTCGCGGCCGACGTCCGGGGCGCGTTCCAGCATGGCGCCCAGCAGGAAGAAGGTCGCGTGGACACCGAGGGAGTCCAGGGCGTCCAGGATCGGCGGGGTGCCGCGCGGGTCGGGGCCGTCGTCGAAGGTCAGGGCGATGTGTCGCGGGTCGCCGTAGCCGGCGGTGCGGCGGGCGGCGAGGCGTTTGACGGGCGGCAGGCGGACGGCGGCCGGCGCGAGGTGCAGCAGTTCCACGGCGGCCGCGGTGCCCGGCAGGACGCCGGCCCTCACCCGAAGCGGGACGCCATCCGCCGGAACAGGCCGGGAGCGGCGCCGTGGAGGCGGGCCGGGTAGCCGAGCCAGTGCGGTACGAAGACCCGGTCGCGCTCGGTGGTGAGCGCCCCGAGGACGATGTCGGCCACCTCCTGGGCGGGGACCGGGCGGGGGCGTTCGCGCTGGTAGTCGGTGCCCCGGGTGGCGAAGAACGGGGTCTCGACGGCGCCCGGCAGGATCAGCCGGACACCGACGCCGGTGCCGCGCAGCTCGTACCAGAGGCTCTCGGCGAACATGGTCAGCCCGGCCTTGGTCGCCGCGTAGGCGGCCTCGTCGCGGACGCCGACCTGGCCGGCCATCGAGCCGAGCAGGACGATCCGGCCCCGGTCGCGCTCCAGCATGCCGGGCAGGAGCAGGCGGGTGAGCCGCAGCGGGGCGGCGAGGTTGACCTCCAGCATCCGGTCCAGGGTGTCGGCGGGGGTCGACGCGAAGGGGCCGCGCCAGCCGAGGCCGGCGCTGGCGACCAGGGCGTCCACCCGTCCGGCCGCGGCGAGGGCGGCTTCGGCGAGGCGCTGGGCGCCGTCGGGCTTGGCGAGGTCGGCGGGCAGGGGCCGGCCGCCGGTGCGGGCGGCGACCGCGTCGAGCCGGGCCTGGTCGGTGCCGGAGAGCAGCAGCCGCCAGCCGGCGGCGGCGAGCCGGTCGGCGGTGGCCGCGCCGATGCCCGAGGAGGCGCCGGTCAGCAGGGCGACCGGCGGGTCGGCGGCGGGTCGGCGCCGGGCCCGGGGGGAGGGCGGATGGTCGTCGTCCGTGGTCATGGCACCTGCCGCTCTGTGCGCGCCTCGCCGTCCGATTTGTCCGGCAAGTCACCTTCGCACGGCGGTTCCGTCAGGGCGACCGGGGTGCGGCCGTGAGTGGTCGTCGCCGGTGTCCGGGGGCGGTCCCAGCTCGGCCTCCACCTCGCCGAAGCGGGACAGGACGACGGTGCCGCCGACCGCCACCGCGAAGCCGGTCAGCACGCACCAGGCGTAACCGGGGCGGGCGCTGTCGCCCAGTGCGGCCACCCCGACCAGCGCCGGGCCGAAGGTCTCCGAGACGGTGCTGGCGGCGGTCGAGGCCGTCACCGTGCCGCGCTGCAGGGCGAGCGCGTACGCGAGGTAGCCGCCGAGGCCGCCCAGCGCCAGCCCGTACGCCGCCGGGTCGGTGAACACGTCGAGCGGGCCGGAGAAGTCGAAGACCCGGACGGCGAGACTGGTGACGCCGAAGCCGACGCCCGCCAACAGGCCCAGACCCACGGCCGCCGCGGTGCCGTCGCGGCGGGCGAGCAGCAGGGTGAGCAGCAGCATCAGCACGGTCGTGCCGAGCAGCGCCCAGTGGAACGCGGACGGCGCGTGGTCGCGGCCCGCTTCGCCGGAGCCGACGGCCAGCAGGGTGAGGCCGACCACCACGGCCAGGATGCCCAGCAGGTCGGCGCGGTGCAGCCGGGCACCGAGCAGTCGGGCGGCGGCGAGCGCGGTGACGGCGAGGCTGGCGTTGGTGACGGCCTGCACCAGGAAGAGGGGCAGGCTTCGCAGGGCGACGATGCTCAGCGCGAAGCCCACGATGTCCAGGGCGGTGCCGAGCAGGAAGCGCCAGGAGCGCAGCAGCGCCGCCAGCGGGCCGAACCGTACCCGGGTGATGTGCGGGGCCTCGCGCGCGCCGCCCGCCTGGAAGACCGAGCCGAAGCCGAAGCAGACGGTGGCGACCAGGGCGGTGGTGAGTCCGAGCAGCATGGCCCTCCCGGCGTCGGCGGGCGCCCCGGGGAACGGGGGTCACCCCCAGTGTCTGCCGGGCGCGGCCGTGGCGCAGAAGGGCCGTGTCAGCGCTCGGTCGGCGTCGGGGAGCGGTCGGCCTCAGCGCGCGGTCGGGGGACCGGCGACGTACGCGAAGACGCCGTTGGCCACGGGCAGCGTGGCCATCAGCGCGAGCCCGACGTACACATTCCCCCCGAGGTCGCCCGCCACCCAGAGGTCCGCCACCGTCGTGATGGCGACGGCCAGCACGCCGAGCACAGCGAGGCCGGCCAGCACCCCGCGGCGGCGGTTCGGCGGGCGCCTGCGGTAGTAGTCGCCGCTGATTCCGGTGGCGCCGAAGATGCAGATCCCCCAGGGCATGCCCTGGGTCCAGTCGTCCCCCAGCAGCAGCCGTACCGCCAGGGCGAGCAGGCCGATGAGCAGCGCCATCCCGATCTCGGCCAGGATCGTGGCCTTCACCAGGCTCCGGACGTGCATGTCCCGCTCCCCCTCCCCGTTCCCTGCGGGGAGGCTACCCCTGGCAGCCGTCAGCCGTCACGGCCGGTGCCCTCGGCGAGCACCGGGAGGGCGGACCAGACGGGCGGGAGCGCGTCCGGGTAGGGGTGGACGGTGTAGTGCTGCGGGGCCATCGCGGTCTCGCGTCCGCCGAGCGCGGCCATCACCGCGCGGTGGGCGGCGGCGGGGGTGAGGGCCGGGTGGGCGGTGGCGATGCGCGCGAGCAGGCCGTCGTCGTCGGTGCGGACGAGGTCGACCGCCGCGGCGGCGGGGCCGAGGGCCTCGGCGAGCAGGGCGCGGACGGCGTCGAGGTCGATCCAGTCGGCGCCGACGCGGTGCCAGTCGCCCGTCCGGGTGGCGGGGCGCAGGCCGCTGAGCGCGGCCAGCTCGGTGAGCGGGAGGGGGCGGTCGGCGGCCGCGGCGAGCACGGCGGGGACGGCGTGGGCGAAGCGTTCGGTGTCGGCCCGGTCGAGCACCTGGGGGCAGGCGAGCAGGGCGAACTCCAGGGTGCCGGTGGTGCGCAGGAGGTTGAGCATCAGCCGGACCGGCATCGGCTGGTCGGGCAGCCACTGGAGTTCGGGGTCGGCGGCGGGCGCGGGGCGGGCGTCGGACAGCGCCTCGGGGATGGCGAGGCTGAGGTCGTTGACGACGACCTGGCGGGCGAAGCGGGCGCCGCGCCGCTCGGAGACCTCGTCGATGAGCCGCCAGACCTTGTCGGCGTTGAGGGTGCTGTGCCAGTAGCCCGTGAAGGAGGCCGACTTGGTCCGGCCGATCAGCTCGTCGAGGTCGCCGGCCGCGGTGTCGAGGGCGATCAGCGCGTCCTGGGCGAGGGTGCCGATGTGGTCGGCGAGCGCGGCGCGCTGGCGGTTGGCGGACAGCGCCGAGATCACCAGGTCCGTGCGGTCGGCACGGTGGGCGGTGAGGGCGGCGAAGACGGCGAGCAGGACGGCCGAGGGGCCGGCCGCGGTTCGGCGGCAGACCGCTTCCAGGTCGGCGGCGGCGGTGCGGGAGCGCAGCAGGACGGCGGCCAGCCCGTCCGGCGGGCCGGTGATGCCGTCGGTGGCGAAGACCGTCGTGGGGCCGGTGGTGAGGATCGCCTCCCAGTGCTTGAGCGCGGCCGCGGTCTTGCGCCGGCCCTGCGTGCTCTGCTCCTGGGCGGCCACCTGGAGCGGGGTGCGGGAGGTGGCGGGCGGCAGTTCCTTGCCGGCGGCGAGGGCCAGCCAGTCCTGGATGAGCAGGGTGACGGCGGCGCCGTCGACTCCCGCGTGGCAGGCCGTCACGACCAGTCTGCGCACCAGCTCGCCGTCGGCGACGAGGGTGAAGCGCAGCCGCGGGGCGGCGCCGAGGTCGAGCGGCAGGGCGACATCGGCCTGTGCCAATTCATCGGCCAGCGCGTCGAGTTCGCTGTCCGTGCGGTCGCGGGCGGGCACGGTGACAACGGTGAACTCGCCTTCCGGGCAAACCTGCTGGTGCTCGGGAAAGGCGTCCGCGGCGGGGCCGGGCGGGAAGGCGGTGCGCAGCGACTCGTGGCGCTCGACCAGGGCGCGCAGCGCGTCGACGGCGGCGGGCACGGTGGTGCCGTCGGGGACCGGCCAGGCCGAGGCCTGGTTCATCTGCTCGGGCCGGTCACGCCGGATGCAGCGGATCATGTTGTCCTGGCCGAGGGTGAGCGGGCCGGTGCCGTCGCTCGCACCGGCATAGCGGACCGTGATCCGCCCATCGGCCTCTTCCACGTCGTACGTCACGTCGTGCGCGCCCTTCGGCTCGACAGGTCCCGACAGACCCCGGCGGGGATGCGGTGGGGAAGGTGGTGGGAATGCGCTGGGAATGCGGTGGGGACGCTATCAGCGCCGCGATCATCCGGAACAGACCAGAATTCTGGGATGCCGGAGCACATCTGACGCTTCGTCAACTACCTGACGTGGCACCGACATCGGCCATGGACCAGCGATGCAGACGGGCCCGGAAAGGGCGTTCGCCGACCGCCGCGAGGGCCGCGCGGAACGGGCCGGGGGCGGGCAGGTCGTCGATCCGGCACGGGCCCGGGCCGAGCGCGCCGGGGTCGGCGAGCAGCACCGGCGCCGGGCCGGCCAGCGGCAGGCCGAAGCCCTGGACGAGCCGGCCGCCGTACGCCTTGACGCAGGCCTCGCGGCGGCACCACAGCTCGGTGAACCGCTCGGCGGGCGCCGGGTCGGCCGCGACCAGGGCCGCCTCGGCCGCGGGGAAGTAGCGCCGGGCCAGCCGCAGGGCGCCGCGGGCGTCGCGGACCTCCTCCACGTCGACACCGACGGCGCGTTCCTCGGCGAGGGCGACGGCGGCGAGGGCTCCGGAGGCGGACTGGTTGACGGCGAGCCCGTCGATCCCGGGCTTGCCGTTCGGCCCGCGTCGCCAGACCAGCCGCGCGGGGTCGCGGCCGAGCCGGGCGCCGACGAGCAGCCGGGCGGCGCCGTGGGCGACGGTGAACCGCCGGCCGGAGCGCGGGTCCGGGCCGTCGGCTCGGGCGCGTTCGGCCGGGTCGAGCAGCTCGCGCAGGGCGCGGACCACCGGCTCGGGCTGGTCGGTGGGGATCAGCCAGACGTCGACCCGGTCGGCGCCCGCGCCACCCCCGGCGTCGGGATCGGCACCCGCGGTCACGGACCGGCGCGCAGGGTCAGGGTGGAGAGCACACCGAGCCGGGGGTCGAAGTCGGCGAGCAGCACGGTCCGCCGCTCGGCCCGCCAGGCCGGCAGCCGTTCGGCGAGTCGCGACCAGAGTCCGGTGAACGGCTGGCCGGCGGGGGTGCGCACGGCGTCCAGACCGGGCACCTCCAGCGCGGCGGAGAGCAGCACGGCCGCCCCCTCCCCCAGCGCCTTCACCTGCCGGCGCACCTCCTCGGCGGCGGATCCGGGGTCGGCACCGCCGTCCTGACGGACGGCCAGCTCCTCGCCCGGCGCGGTCTCGCAGACCAGGACGACCGCGCAGTGCCGCTCGGGCAGGGTGACCGGGGCGGCCGGCTCGTAGTGCAGGGCGGTCTGCTCGGCGAGCACGACGACCGCGCGCCGGGCGACGCCGGTCCGCTGGTACGCGGTGGCCGCGCGCAGTGCGCCGAACGCCCCGGCGGTGCCCTGGTCGCAGAGCGCCAGGGCGAGCGGTGTGCCCGCGCAGGAGCGGCTGAGCGCGAGCGAGGTGGGCGCGCCGGGCCGGACGTCGGGCGAGTCGAAGGCCTGGACGAGCACGTCGGCCGGCTCGCCAGGGGCGAGCGCCTCGGCCAGCAGTCCGGCGGCCAGTTCCTCGTAGGCGTGGCCGACGCCCTCGGCCAGCAGGTCCTCGCGCAGCGGCAGGCCGTAGGGGCGGACCAGGTCGGAGACGAAGACCCGCAGGTCGGGGTCGAGGGAGAGCTCGGAGCGGCCGTCGGAGTACCGCGTCAGCACCCGGGTGAGACCCGGCGCGGCGGGCACCGGTCAGTCCTCGGCGATGAGGTGCGAGGCGACGTAGTCGGCCAGACCGGTGACCGAGCGCAGGTCGTCCTCGGTGATCTGCTCGACGTCGACCTGCAGGTCGAGCGCCTCCTCCAGCTCCAGGATCAGCTCGATGGTGCCGGCCGAGGTGAGGCCGAGGTCGTCGAAGAGGCAGGCGTTCTCGGGGATCTCGGGCAGTTCCCGCTTGAGGACGCGCGGCAGCAGCTCGCCGAGGCTGTGCAGGATCCGGTCGCGCAGCTCGGTGTCGAAGGTCTGGACCACTTGGTCGGACATGGGTGGGACCGTCCCGTCGTACGTGGTGGAGTGGGGTCGGGGACGCCGGCCGGCCGGCGTACTGGAAAAGGCCGCTGACGTGACGTCAGTGCTCGACGACCATGGCGGAGAAGGTCGCTCCGATGCCGGCGGAGGCGATGAGGTAGCGGTCGCCGCGGCCGAGCAGCCCCCGCGTGGTGGCGGTGTGCAGGTTGATCAGGCTGTCCGCTGCGAAACTGTGCCCCACGGCGGGCACGTTGTCCAGCACCACCTTCCCGATCGGGAAACCGATCCGGCGCGCGATCATCCGCCAGGAGGCCTGGTTGACGTTGTGCGGAAGCAGCAGCGCGAGGTCGGAGAGGTCCAGACCGGCCTGGCCGAGGGCGGCCTCGATCGCCTCGACCATCACCGCCGGGTACTCGCGCTGGTAGCGGGCGAGCAGTTCCGGGTCCTCGGCCAGCCGGCCGTCGAACTCCGGGCGCTGGCGCACCGCGTAGGACAGCACGCGGTCCCGCTCGCCCTCGGCGCTGACCAGGCAGGCGGCCGCGCCCTCGGCGAAGATGCCGGTCTCGGGCACCACCTGGGCGTCCTTGGTGAAGGTCTTCTCCCCGGCGAGCACCAGGGCCAGCGCCTCCCGGTCGGGTTCTCCGGCGAGCAGGCGTCCGGCCAGGTCGACGGCCAGCAGGCCGACCGCGCAGGCGTGGTGGGTGACGGTGAAGGCCTGGGCGTGGCCGAGGCCGTAGCGTCCGAGCAGCTCGTGCAAAGGGTTGAGCGGGTAGGGCACCGCCACCGGCATGCTGCGCGCGTGGATCACGAAGCGGACGTGCCGTTCGCGTCCGCGCAGCTCCGGAAGGGCGTCGACGGCGGCGCCGAGCAGGTCGGGCAGCGTCCCGTCCGGGTCCAGTCGCAGCTGGTCCAGGCCGTGGAAGCGGCGGAAGAGTCGAAGTTGACGTGGGGTCAAGCCGATGCGCTCACCCACTGCCTCGATGGGCACGATGTGGTGGGGGAGGTGAACGGCCACTGCCTCCAGTGCGGTCACGCGGGCTAGTATTCCCACGCCCGACGGGTCCGCACAAGTGATCTCGGGCGGTTGCGGCACACATCCCGCACACCTCACCGACGGAACGCGCACCTCCGGTGCCGCCGTCCCCCGTTCCCCGCTTCGTCGAGCCGGTGGAGTCCCCGGATGACCGATCGTGAACCACCCGTCGCCGCGCCGCCGGTGCGCGCGGCGCTGGTGTCCCTGCTGGTCGAGGCCGCGCAGGCGCCGCCCGGCTGGGCCTCGCGGGTGACCCCGCAGGCCCGGCTGGACGGCGACCTGCTGCTCGACGAGACCGAGCTCGCGGCGCTGCACGAGGCCCTGCGCCGGGACTTCGGCCCGTCGGTGGACCTCGCCGCGCTGCGGGCCGGGCTCGACCTGGCCGGGTTGGAGGCGCTGAGCGTCGCCGACGTCGAACGGCTGCTGCCCGCGGAGGACGCCCGATGAGCCGCTTCCTGCTGGTGGTCCCGCCGCTGACCGGGCACGTCAACCCGACCGTGGGCCTGGCCCGGGAGCTGGTGGCGCGCGGCCACGAGGTGGCCTGGACCGGCACCGAGTCGGCGCTGCGGCCCCTGCTGGGACCCGACGCGCCGGTGTTCGGCACCGGCACCCGGGCGTTCCGGGCGCAGGGCGGACACGGGCTGGCCGCCGTCCGCTCGCTGTGGGAGGGATTCATCGTCCCGTACGCGCGGTTCACCGTGAAGGCGCTGGACGCGGCGGTGCGCGAGTACCGGCCGGACGCGCTGCTGGTGGACCAGCACACGCCGGCCGGGGCG
This sequence comes from Kitasatospora sp. NPDC057965, assembly GCF_042887135.1. NCBI lineage: Bacteria > Bacillati > Actinomycetota > Actinomycetes > Kitasatosporales > Streptomycetaceae > Kitasatospora > Kitasatospora sp. NPDC057965. The sequence continues at coordinate 121,378 of NZ_JBHVPZ010000002.1, read as the reverse complement.
CTGGTGGCCCACCGGCACGGGCTGCCCTGGGGCACCCTGGCGCCGGGCGCGATGGAGCTGGGACGGCCGTTCCGGGCGCTGCCGCTGGTCGAGCAGTGGATGTCCGACCTGCTCCGGGGCCTGTGGCAGCGGGCGGGGCTGCCCGCGGAGGAGTACACCGACCCGCGGTTCTCCCGCGCGCTGGTGCTGGCCTTCACCGGCCCGGCGCTCACCGGTCCGGCGCTGACCGGGGCGGAGCCGACCGGCGCCGAGGCGCTGCCGGCCCAGTACGCCCTGGTGGGGCCGGTGCTGGCGGACCGGCCGGCCGATCCGGCCTTCCCGTGGGAGCGGCTGCTGCCGGGGCGCCGGCGGGTGCTGGTCACCATGGGCACCCTCTCCGGCGAGCTGGGCGCGGACTTCCTGGCCCGGGCCGCGCGGGCGCTGGAGCTGACGGGGCCCGGCGTGCAGCCGGTGTTCGCGGCGCCCGGCGAGCTGCTGCCCGAACTGCCCGCCGGGGCGGTGGCGGTGGACCGGGCGCCGGTGCTGGAGCTGATGCGGCGCGGGGCGCTGGACGCGGTGCTGTGCCACGGCGGGATGAACACCGTCGGCGAGGCGCTGGCGCATGGGCTCCCGCTGGTGACGGCGCCGATCCGGCACGACCAGCCGTTCGTGGCGGCGCAGCTGGCGGCGGCCGGGGCCGGACTGCGGGTGCCGTTCGCCCGGGTGACGCCGGATCACCTCGCCGGCGCGCTGCGGAGCGTGCTGGAGGAGCCCGCGTACCGGGCGGCGGCGGCCCGGGTCGGCTCCGAACTGCTCGCCGGCGGCGGGGCCGTGACGGCCGCCGACCGGGTGGAGGCACTGGTCGCGACGGGTGCCCGTCGACCCAATCCACTGGTCTAGGCCATTGTTTCCGGGGCGCCGTTCACCCTAGGGTGGCCCGCAGCACCGCTTCCCAGGTGCCCCGCGCGCCGCCTTCCCGGCGCCCCGGCAACCCATCCCCGCTCGGGAGTTCTGGTTGATCGAGACCAAGGGGCTGAGAAAGTCCTACCCTTCCAAGAAACGCGGCCAGCCCCCCGTGGACGCCGTCCGAGGCATCGACCTGGACGTCGCGCCGGGTGAGATCTTCGGCTTCCTCGGCCCCAACGGCGCCGGGAAGACGACCACCCTGCGCATGCTCGCCACCCTCATCCGGCCGGACGGCGGCGAGGCCCGGATCGCCGGCGCCGACCTGTTCGCCGACCCCGCCGAGGTGCGCCGCCTGATCGGCTACGTCGCCCAGGGCGGCGGCACCACCGACGCCGTCACCGCCCGCGAGGAACTCGTGATGCAGGCGCGGATGCACGGCAAGGGCAAGGCCGAGGCGCAGGGCCGCGCCGAGGACGCGCTCAGGGCCTTCGAGCTCACCGAGTTCGGCGACCGGCCGTGCCGCACCTACTCCGGCGGCCAGCGCCGGCGCCTCGACATCGCGCTCGGCGTCATCCACGCGCCGAAGGTGCTGTTCCTCGACGAGCCGACGGTCGGCCTCGACCCGGCCAGCCGCGGCCACGTCTGGACCGAGATCCGGCGGCTGCGCGACGAGGGCATGACCGTCGTCGTCACCACCCACTACCTGGACGAGGCCGACGCACTCTGCGACCGGGTCGCCATCGTCGACCACGGCGGCATCGTCGCCGAGGGCACGCCCGAGACGCTCAAGCGCGAGATCTCCGGCGACGTCGTGCTCATCGGCCTCGGCGCCGGCGAGGCCGAACGGGCTGCCAAGGCGCTGCGCGAGCAGCCCGACCTGCCCGAACTGCACCGTCTGGAGCTGAGCGGCGAGGACGGGGTGCGGCTCTACCTGGACGACGGCGCCGCCGCCGTCCCGCGCCTGCTGCGGGCCCTGGACGGGGCCGGCGTCGTCACCGGCACCGTGCAGCTGCAACGGCCCAGCCTGGACGACGTGTTCCTGGCCCGCACCGGCCGCTCCATCGAGCAGTCCTGACCGCACCTCCGGATCCCTGAGGAGGGGCCCCATGAAGCTCGCCCGCGACACCTGGCTGGTCTTCCAGCGCCAGCTGCTGCTGATGTGGCGAACCCCGGTCTGGATCGCCGTCGGAGTGATCCAGCCGATCTTCTACCTGCTGCTCTTCGCGCCGCTGCTCAAGAAGGTGCTGGAGCCGATGGGCGCGCACAGCTACGCCGAGGCCTACCAGATCTACGTGCCCGGTCTGTTGGCCGTGCTGTGCATCTTCGGCGGCCTCTACACCGGCTTCAGCCTGCTCGGCGAGCTGCGGGCCGGGATCATCGAGCGGGCCCGGGTCACCCCGGTCAGCCGGCTCGCCCTGCTGCTCGGCCGGGCGCTGCGCGAGACGGTGGCGCTGCTCGTCCAGGCGGTGATCATCACCCTGATCGCGCTGCCGTTCGGCCTGCGGGTCGGCCCGCTGGACCTGGTGCTGGCCTTCCTGCTGATGGGCCTGCTCGCGCTGATGACCTCCGCGATCTCCTACGGGATCGCGCTGGTGCTGCCGGCCGACGAGGCGATGGCGCCGGTGGTCAACACCGTCGCCCAGCCGATCGCGCTGCTGTCGGGCACCCTGCTGCCGCTGGCGCTGGCGCCGATGTGGCTCCAGACCATGGCCAAGTGGAACCCCTTCTACTGGGCCGTGGAGGGCATGCGTTCGCTGTTCTCGGGCCACGTCGGGGACAACGTGGTCTGGCAGGGCCTGCTGGTGGTCGCGCTGATGACGGTGGCGGCGGTGTTCTGGTCGGCGCGGCTGTTCTCGACCCGGGTGCGCTGAGCTCCGGCGCGGGTGCGCCGAGCCCCGGCGCGGCGGGGCACTGCCCGCGAGGGCGGGGCGCCCGCCCGTGCCGGCGGGCCGGGCCGATCGCGGGCCCGGCCCGCCGTCGCGCCGTCACCGCAGGTGAGGCAACGCGCGGTTGGTTGTCCCGGCCGAGGCGGCGGGCCTATGGTCGGGTCGGCCGATCGTCAGTTCGTCGAGAGGAACCGCATGAACTCCCGGTCCGAGAACGTCCCCGCCGCCGGCCGCGCCGCGCTGCCCGCACGGCGCCGGGGCGCCCGGCTGGCCCTCGCGGGCGGGGCGATCGCCGCGCTGCCCGTGGTGGGCCTGCTGGCCGCCACCCCGGCCGCCGCCAAGCCGCCCATCAAGGCCGCCGAGGCCCGGCCGGCCGCGGTCACGGCGAAGCCGCCGGCCAAGGCGGTCGCCGCCAAGCCTCCGATCAAGGCGGTCACGGCCAAGCCGCCCGTCAAGGCGGTCGCGGCCAAGCCCCCGGTCAAGGCCGTCGAGGGCGGACCGCGGGCGGCCGGCACCCGCTGACCGCACGACGACGACGGCGGCGCCCCCCGCTTCCGAGGGGGCGCCGCCGTCGTCGTTCCCGGCCGTGGTCAGGCCGTCGCCGCCCGGGCTGTCTCGGCGCGGATGAAGTCCGCCAGCCGGGCGACGCCGGCCGCCACCCGGCCGGGTGTCAGCGAGCTGATCGAGAGCCGGAGCCGGTGCTCCCCGCCGCCGGCCGGGTAGAACGGCGTCATCGGCGTCCAGAGCACGCCGAACTCGCGCGCGCAGCGCTCCATCGCCGCGTCGTCGGCCGCGAAGGCCACCGTGAGCACCGCGAAGAAGCCGCCCTCCGGCACGTTCCAGGACAGCCCCAGGCGCTCCCGCTCGGCGGCCGGGAAGTACCGGTCCAGCTCGGCCAACAGGACGTCCATGACGGCCGCGTAGTGGGCGGTGGCGGGCGCGTTGGCGGCCCGCAGCCGGCAGTCGTGGGTGAGCAGCATGCCGCCGATCACGGCCTGGCTGAGCGCCGGCGTGTTGACCGTCGTCATGCTCTTCAGCCGGGCCAGCTCGTCGGCCAGCAGGGTGCGCCGCCCGCCGGGGCCGATCACCTCCTGGTCGGCGACGACGTAGCCGAGCCGGGCGCCGGGGAAGCAGGTCTTGGCGAAGGAGCCCAGGTAGACGACCCGGCGGTGGCGGTCCAGCGCCTTGAGGGTGGGCCGCTCGCCGGGCCGCTCCCCCGCATCGCGGGCGAAGAAGCCGTACGGGTTGTCCTCGATGACCAGCAGGTCCTCCTCGGCTGCCGCCGCCAGCAGCCGGGCGCGGGCCGGGACGGGCATCGAGGTGCCGGAGGGGTTGGCGAAGTCCGGCACCACGTACAGGGCGCGCGGGCGCCGGCCGGCGGCGCGGACCTCCCGCGCGGCGGCGCGCACGGCCGCCGGGTCCGGACCGCCGTCCGGCCCCTCCGGGACCGGCACGGTGGTCAGGTCGAGCAGCCGGGCAGCGCCGGTGACGCCGACGTAGCAGGGCGAGCTGACCAGCAGGACGTCCTGCGGGCCGGCGCAGAGCGCGCGCAGCGCCAGCAGCATGCCCTCCTGGGCGCCGACGGTCAGCACCAGCGCCTCGGGGGCCACGGTGAGGTCCTCGTCGTGGGCGAGGGTGCGGGCGACCAGGTCGCTGATGATGCCCTTGGTCGGCCCGTACTGGAACAGGGTGGTGCGGATCGCGTCGCGGTCCAGGCCGGTCGCGGCCAGGTGGTCGAGGTAGGCGTCCAGGTAGACGGGGACGTCCTCCGGCTCGAAGAAGCCCTCGTAGGGGCGGCCGGGGGCGAAGGAGACCGCCTGCGGGTAACGGGTGGTGACCTCGTTGAGGAAGGTCATCGCGTCCAGCAGCGGGTCCGCGAGGGAGCCGTGCAGCTCGCCGAGCGGGAGCGTGACGGCCTCGGCGGGCCGGTCCTCCCCGGGTGCGGCCGGGGCGGCGGAGGCGGCGGACGCCGCGGGGGAACTCACGCGAGGGCCTCGCGCAGCCGCGCGGCCGCGTACGCCTGGGCCTCGGCGGCGCCGTCCAGGGTGCCGGTCATGGCGAAGAACCCGTGCGGCATGCCCGCCCAGCGCCGTAGCTCCACCGGTACGCCCGCCGCGCGCAGCGCCTCGGCGTACTGCTCGCCCTCGTCGCGCAGCGGGTCGTACTCGGCGGTGATGACGGTGGCGGGCGGCAGGCCGGCCAGGCTCGCGGCGCGCAGCGGCGAGGCGTGCGGGTGGGCGCCGTCCGCCGGGTCGGCCAGGTAGTGGCCCCAGTACCAGGCGACCGAGCGGCGGTTGAACAGCGCCGGGTCGTCGTGCTCGCGCAGCGAGGGGGTGTCGGCGCGGGCGTCGGTATTGGGGTAGACGAGCAGCTGGTGGCGCAGGGCCGGGCCGCCCTCGTCGCGGGTGATCAGGGCGAGCACGGCGGCGAGGTTGCCGCCCGCGCTGTCACCGGCGACGGCGAGGCGCCCGGCGTCCAGGCCGAGCCCCTCCGCGTGCGCGGCGAGCCAGCGTGCGGCGGCGGCGCAGTCCCGGACGGCGGCGGGGAACGGGTGCTCGGGGGCGAGGCGGTAGCCGACGGAGGCGGTGGCGCAGCCGACGGCGTTGGTCAGCGCGCGGCAGATCGCGTCGCTGGTGTCGGGCGAGCCGAGGGTCCAGCCGCCGCCGAACAGGTAGAGCAGCACCGGCGACGGGCGGCCGTCGGCGGGCGGTTCGGGCCGGTAGAGGCGCAGCGCGAGTTCGCCGCCGGGGCCGGGGAGGCGGTGCTCCTCGACGGCGGCGACCGGCTCGGGGGTGCCGGCGGCGGCGCGGATGTCGGCGAGGTCGGCGGCGCGGGCCTCGGCGACGGTGAGGCTGTAGAGGGGGGCCGTGCGGGCGCTCGCGCGGCGGTCGCGCAGCGCCTGGGCCTGGGGGTGCAGGGGCATCGGGGTTTCCTCGGGACGGGGCCGGGTCAGCGGTCGGCCTCGACGTAGATGGTCTCGTCGGTGCGGAAGGGGGTGTCCAGGTCGGCGACGTCGGCGCGGGCCCCCTCGCGGTAGGCGCAGTGCCGGATCCGCCCGGGCTCGAAGCCGGCCAGGGTGAGGACGTGCCGAAGCTCGTCGAGGTCGTAGATCCACTGGTGACCGTAGTAGCGGAAGATCTGGTTGACCAGGAAGGCGGGGCGCTGCGGCATCGGCGGGCCGAAGCCCATGGTGGTCAGCCGCCGGCGGTGCTTGCCGAGGAAGCCGTCCCCGGTGGCGTAGCCGACCAGGTAGCGGGCCAGGTCGGGGGTGGTGATCCGCAGCACGCCGCCGGGCCGCAGCACCCGGCGCGCCTCGCGCAGCCAGCCGACCGCGACGGGCATGGTGACGTGCTCGATGAGGTGCTCGGCGTAGACCCAGTCGACGCTCCCGTCGGCGAAGGGCAGCGGCTCGGCGATGTCGAGCTGGGTGAACCAGCGGTCGCCGTCGACCCGGTAGAGGGTGCCGGGCTCGGTGGTCGTGTCGGGGCCGCGCAGGGCGGTGAGGTCGGTGCCGAGACCGGCCGGGTGGGCGGTGCGGAAGGCGGCGAACTCCAGGCCGGTGACGCCGAGGTCGGTGAAGTCCGCGTGGTCGTACGGGAGTCCGCCGGCGGCGGCTTCCAGCTTCCGGCAGGTGGCGACGTCGGCGCTGAAGCGGTCGAGCTGCTCGGCGAGGCCGTCGGGGTCGTCCCAGTCCCAGCCGGGGAAGGCGTCCTGTCTGCTCATGGTGTCGGTGTTCCGATCGTAACGTCGGGGTGCGTGGGCGGGAGGGTCAGCGCGGCCAGGGCGCGAGGGCGGTGCGGTCCAGGTCGGCGAGGGCGGGGCGGCCCAACAGGGCCATGGTGTGCTCCAGTTCGTCGCGCAGCAGGTCGAGGACGCGGGTCAGGCCGGCCTCGCCGCCGGTGGCCAGGCCCCAGAACGCCGGGCGGCCGACCAGGACGGCGCGGGCGCCGAGGGCGAGGGCGACGGCGATGTCCGCGCCGCCGCGCACCCCGCCGTCGAGCAGCGCCGGGAGGTGCGGCGGCAGGGCGTCGACGACCTCGGGGAGGGCGGCCAGGGCGGGCAGGGCGCCGTCGAGCTGGCGGCCGCCGTGGTTGGAGACGACGACCGCGTCGACGCCGTGCTCGGCCGCGAGCCGCGCGTCCTCGGCGGTCAGCACGCCCTTGAGGACCAGCGGCAGCCGGGTGCGTTCGCGCAGCCAGGCGAGGTCGGACCAGGTCAGGCTGGGGTCGAACTGCTCGCGGGCGTGCTCGGCGATTCCCGAACTGCCCTGGCCTGCGCGGTGGCTGGCGGCCATCAGGGCGGGGTCGAGATTGACCGCGCGAATCTCCGGCGGGACGGCGAAGCCGTTGCGCAGGTCACGCAGCCGGCGGCCGATCCGGGGGGCGTCGACGGTGAGCAGCAGGGCGGCGAAGCCGGCCGCCTCGGCGCGTTCCACCAGCGCGGCGAGGGCGTCGCGGCGGCGCAGCCAGTAGAGCTGGAGCCAGAGCGGGCCGGTCGCGGCGGCGGCGATCTCCTCCAGGGTGCGGCTGGCGAAGATTCCGGCGACCAGGAGGGCGCCGGCCTTTCCGGCTGCCCGGGCGGTCGCCGTTTCGCCGTCCGGATGGACCAGTCGGTGGTAGGCCATCGGGGCAATTCCGACCGGGAGTTGCAGGGTGCTGCCGAGCAACTCGACGGCCGGCGCGCAGATGGAGACGTCGACCAGCGCGCGGGGGCGGAACGCATAGCGTCCGAACATTTCCCGGTTGGCCGCCATGGTGCGTTCCGAACCGCTGCCACCTTCGACGAAGTCCCAGATTTCTGGGGGCAGTTGATCACGCGCAGCGCGTTCGATCCCGGCCAGTGTGAGTGGTGCCACGGGCATCCTCGTTCCCGGACCGGCCGCGTTCGGACCGGTCCACGGATCGGCAGCGTAGGAGGTCTGCACCACATTGGTATAGACCTTGATTTGACCAATCGTCTGTGCAATGGTCTGGCAACGGAATTGGACGTATTGCTTCTGATGGCATGTGAACATCGTCCGGTGTCCATGACAAATCTCCTCACTGTGTGGAGTGGCGTTGACCGGCTTTTCCCCTTCTTCACCGCCGCCCTCCTCACCCCCGCACGCCGATGCTCCCGCCGACTGGGTCGACCGGGTGCTGCTGGCCGGTCCCGGGGGTGAGGAGTGCCTCCGTTTCAGCACACCCGTCGACCGCGACGCCCTGCGCGCGCTGGTCGCCGAGCAGACCGAACGGCTGGCCGCGGCCGGCCTCGGCCCGGGCGGCACCGTCGCCCTGCGGCTGCCGCCCTCCCTGGGCTTCGTCGCCGTGCTCCTGGCGGGCTGGCGACTACGGGCCCAGGTCGCTCTCCTGGACCACCGGCTGACCGACCACGAGGTCGAGCTGGCGGTGGGCCGACTGGCCCCGCAGGTGCTGGTCGGCTCGGCCTCGCGGCCCGCGGCCGCGGCGCTGCGCGGCTACTCGACGGTCGACCCGGTCGCCGTCCGGCTGCCCGCCGGGCGGCCCGCCGGGACCGGCCACGCGCTGGTCCAGCTGAGCTCCGGCTCGACCGGCCCGGCCAAGGTGATCGCCCGTACCGCGAGCGATCTGATCCGTGAACTCGACTGCTACCGACGGCTGTCGGCGTTCCCCGGCGAGGGCGAGCGGGTGGTCCTGCTGTCCTCGGTGGTGCACGTTCTCGGCCTGGTCGGCGGGCTGCTCAACAGCCTGTCCGCGCGCGCCCCGCTCACCGTCCCGGACCGGATGACGGCCGCGGGCATCCTCGCCGCGGTCGCCGCCGACGGCCGCCCGACCACCGTGATCGGCGTGCCGTTCCACGCGGAACTGCTCGCCGGTGCGGCCGATCCGCCCGAACTGCCGCAGCTGCGGCGGATGGTGGTGGCCGGCGAACTCGTCCGCCCGGGCCTGCCGGCGGCGTTCACCGCGCGCTACGGCGTCCCGCTCGGCACCATGTACGGGATGACCGAGACCGGGGTGATCGCCACCGACCTGGACGGCACCCTGCACCCGGCCAAGCAGCCCGTGCACGGCATGGAGCTGCGGCTGGTGGGCGGCGAGCTCCAACTCGGCACCCCCGCCACGCCCTACCCCGGGCTCGACGACCCGACCCGCTGGGCGGACGGCTGGCTGCACACCCGCGACGCCGCCGTCCTCGACCCGGACACCGGCCGGGTCACCGTCCTCGGCCGTCGGGACTCGCAGGTCTCGATCGGCGGCCTCAAGGTCGACCTCACCGAGGTCGAGCAGACCCTCGCCGCACTGCCGCAGGTCAGGGAGGCCGTGGTGGTCTTCGACGACGGCGCCATCGAGGCCTACCTCTCGGCCGAGGACGGTGCCGACCGGGCACTCGTCCAGGACGGCCTCGCCCGGCAGCTCGCCGCCTACAAGCGGCCGCGCCGGCTGGCCTTCCTGCCGCAGCTGCCCCGCACCGCCACCGGGAAGCTGCTGCGCGACCCGGTGGCCCTGCGCGCCGCCGCCGGCTGAGCCACCGGCACCGGCACCGGTGCCGTTCGCGACCCGCCGCGCCGCGATCCGGCGCGCCCGGGCGCGCCCGTGACGGGCCCGGACGGCACCCCGACGGGCGGCATCCGCCTGCCCGTCGGGGCCACCGCCGACGACCCGAAGGACCACCTACCCTTCCCCGACGACCCCGAGCGCCGCGCGCGCCCGGGCACAAGGAGCCCACCATGCAGGACCGCATCCGCGCGTTCGTCCTCGCCGCACTGACCGAGATGCAGTACGACGTCTCCGAGGTCACCGGCGACACCGACCTCGGCCCGGCCGGCCTGGACCTGGAGTCGCTCGCCCTCGCCGACCTCTCGGTCCAGGTCGAGGACGAGTACGGGGTCAAGTTCGACCTCGACGAGATGGAGAGCACCGCCCTGATGACGCTCGACGAGTTCACCGCCGACGTCGCCGCGCGGATCGCCGCCTCCACCGCCACCGCCGCCTCGGGCAGCCCGGCGTGACCGACCTCGCCCGCCCCGACCGGGCCGAGGTCCTCGCCATGCTCGCGGCCTTCGGGCAGCGCTCCGCCGAGGACGTCCCCGAGGAGCTCGGCTCGCTCGAACTCACCTGGCTGATCGCCGAGTTCGAGCAGCGCTACGGCATCGAGCCGGACCTCGACGACGACGCCTTCGAGGCTGTCCGGACGGTCGACGACGCCGTGGCGGTGTTCCGCGCCGCCGTGGACGCCGCCGTGAACGCCGCGGGCTCCCCCGTGGACAGCACCGCGGGGGCCGCGCGGCCATGAACCGCCACGCCCCGCCCGCCGTCCGGCCCGTGGTGACCGGTGTCGGCGTGCTCAGCGCGGCCGGCGACGGACCGGCCGCGCTCACCGAGGCCGTCGTCCACGGCAAGGCCGCGTTCGGCACGGTCACCCGGTTCGACGTCTCGGCACGCCGCACCGTGCGCGCCGCGCTGCTGCCCGAGCCGCGCCCGCTCGCGGACGCCGTGCTCGCCGCCGTCGGCCAGGCCTGCCGCCGCGCCGGCCTGGACCCGGCCGCGCCCGAGGGCGGTCCGCCCGTGCTGTTCGCCCTGCACAGCGACCTGCACACCCGGGCCGCCGTCGCCGCGGTCGCGGCCGGAACCACCGCCGCCTGGGGCTCCCCCGGGGTCACCCGCGCCTACACCGGCGCCTGCGTGGCGGCCGCGACCGCCGTCGCCGACGCCGCCGCGCTGGTCGCCACCGGCCGCCACCCCCGGGTCCTGGTCGCCGCCGGACACCTGGTGGAGCCGGGCGTCTTCGCCGCCTTCGACGCCGGCCGGGCGCTGGCCCGCGACGGCGAGCTGCGCCCGTTCAGCGCCGGCCGCAGCGGCACCCTGCTCGGCGACGCGGCCGCCGCCGTACTGGTGGAGGCCGAACCGGAGGCCGAGCGACGCGGGGCGCCCGTGCTGGCGCGGCTGGCCGGCTGGGGCCGGGCCGGCGACGCCCACCACGTCTGCCGCCCCGAACCCGAGGGCGACGGCGTGGCACGGGCGGTCGAGGCCGCGCTGGGCCGGGCCGGGATCGCGCCGGCCGAGGTCGGCTACGTCAACGCCAACGGCACCGGCTCCCCGCTGTCCGACCTCGCGGAGGCCAAGGCCCTGCACCGGGTCTTCGGCGCGCACACCGCGCGGCTGCCCGTCAGCTCCAGCAAGGCCGTCCACGGCCACGCCCTCGAAGCCTCGGCACTGCTCGAACTCGTCGTCACCATCGGCGCGCTGACCGACGGCGCGCTGCCGGTCAACGCCGGCTGGCTGGGCCCGGACCCGGACATCGGTCTCGACCTCGTGCTGGACGGCCCGCGCGCCGCCCGGCCGCGCTACGCGCTCACCCTCAACTCCGCCTTCGGCGGCGCCAACACCGCACTCCTGGTGGCCGCCCGATGACCACGCTGCGCATCCTCGCCGAGGCCGCCTGGCCCGACCCCGACGCCCGCGAGCCCGAGCCGCTCCCTCCGCTGCCCGGCTTCGCCGCCTCCTCCTTCAACCCCCTGGTGGCCGAGACCGCCGAACGCTGCCTGCGCGCCCGTCACGGCGCGGCCCCGGCCCCCGGCCGCACCGCGCTGCTGCTGGCGAGCGCGGGCGGCGACCGGGCCACCGCCCGCGCCATCGACGAGGCCGCCGCCGACACCGGCCGGCGAATGCCCCCGCTGCTGTTCTTCCAGTCCAACCCGAACGCCGTGCTCGGCCACATCGCCGCCCGCTGGGGCCTGACCGGCCCGGTGGTGGCGATCAGTCCGGTGCAGGCCCCGCCACCCGGACGGGTCCCGCAGGACGCGCTCGACCTGGCGGAGCTGCTGCTCGCCGACGGCGACGCCGAGCAGGTCCTCGTCATCGCCGCCGAGCAGGCCGACCCCGCCGCCTCCGCCGACTCCACCGACTCCACCGGCGACGGCACCGACCGGGCGGTGGCCCTGCTGGTGACCGCCGTCTGACCCCCGTTCCGAGACCGACCCGAACCGCCGCAGCCCACCCCCGCGCACCACCGGCGCGAGCGGTCCCCCACCCGCCGCGTCCCGCCGCAGCACGCCCCGCACGCCCGCACCCCGGGAGGGATCCACCCCGTGAGCATCCGCAGTATCCGCACCCTGCTGGCGGACGACCCGGCCGTCGGCGCCGGAAACGTCCTCACCAGCCGCCTCGCGCTCGGCCTCGGTCTCGACGAGCCGCTGCTGACCTTCGACACCCCGGTGGACGACCACGCCGCCTGGCAGCCCTTCACCCTCACCGAGCTGGACCGCGCCGTCCGGGCCCGGGCCGCCGCCCTGCACGCCCTCGGCATCGGCCGGCGCGACCCGGTGGTGGTGTACGCGAGCGACGCCGCCGACCACGTGCTCGCCTTCCTCGCGCTGGCCCGGCTCGGCGCCGTCCCCGCTCTGCTCAACCCGCACCTGGACGGCGAGCGGGCGGCCCGCTACATCGCCAAGCTCGGCCCGGTCGGCATCCTCGCCGACGCCCCGCACCTGGCCGCGCTGGCCGGCCACGAGCCCGGCGCCCCCGCGCTGCCCGAGATCGCCACCCTCGGCTCCGGCGACCCCGAGGCCGCCCCCGAGCCCTACCGGCACTGGGCCGGCGACCCGGTCGCGATCACCCATTCCTCCGGCACCACCGGCATGCCCAAGGCCGTGGTGCACTCGCACGCGAGCCTGTACGCGGCGATCCGCCACCGCGCCCGGCTGCCCCGCCCGCAGGGCCAGGAGCGGATGCTCAGCGCGCTGCCCGCCCCGCACGCCGCCACCCTGATCGCGGTCAACCTCGCCCTCGCCTCGCACACCCGACTCGCCGTGCTGTCCAGCCAGTCCGGCGCCGGCGTGCTGGACGCGATCGAGCGGTGGCGCCCCAGCGGAGTGGTCGGCTTCGCCGCCACCTGGGCCGACCTCGCCCACCACGACCTGGCCGCGCGGGACCTGGACTCCGTCGCGCTCTGGTGGAACACCGGCGACTGCGCCCACGAGGTGCACATCCGCCGCCTGGTCGCCGCCGGCAGCCGTGAGTCGGTGACCCGCGAGGGCCGGGTCCGGGTTCCCGGCTCGCTGTTCGTCGACGGCCTCGGCTCCACCGAGATGGGCCACTCGCACTTCTTCATCACCCACGGCCCGGGCACCGAGCGCTACGGCCGCTGCGTCGGGCGCCCGCACGCCTTCGTCGACTGCGAGCTGGTCGGCCCGGACGGCGAACCGCTCGGCCCCGGCGAGGTCGGCGAACTCGCGACCACCTCACCGACCTTGGCGCTCGGCTACTGGAACGACTCGGCCACCACCTACCGCACCAGGCTGCGCGGGCGCTTCCTCACCGGCGACCTGATGTACCGGGACGAGGAGGGCTACTACTACCACGTCGACCGGGCCGTGGACTCGGTCGAACTCGGCGACGGCAAGCGGCTGTTCACCGCGATGTCGGAGGAGCGGGTGCTCGCCGCCTGCCCCGAGGTGCTGGACTGCACGGTGGTCGCGGTGCGCGACGGCGAACGGGTGGTCACCGATGTGCTGCTGGTCCTGGCCGCCGGGGCCGACCCGGCCGCCGACCGGACCAAGGCCGTCACCGCCGCGCTGGACGAGGCCGCCGCGGCCACCGTCCGCCAGGTCGTCGTGGTGGCCGGGGAGGACATCCCGCTCGGCCCGACCGGCAAGGTGCGCAAGGTGCTGCTGCGCCAGCGCTACCTGGACGCGGTCGCCGCCGGGGTGAGCGCATGAGCGCCGCCCGCCGCCCGGGCGCCGTGGTCACCGGCATCGGCCTGGTCACCCCGCTCGGCCGCAAGCCCGCCGAGGTCTTCGACGCGCTCACCGCCGGCCGCACCGGCATCCGCTCCCTGCCCGAGGGCCACGCCGCCCACGGCTGGCTGACCGCGGCCGGCCTCGCCCCGGCGGTGGACGGCCGCGAGGTGCTGCCGCCCACCGAGACCCGCTGCGTGGACCGCTTCGTCCTGCTCGCCCTGGCCGCCGCCGACGACGCGCTCGCCGACGCCGCCCTGGTGGTCGGCGAGGACGCCGACCCGCACCGCACCGCCGTGGTGCTGGCCACCGGCGGCGGCGGTCTGGAGACCTTCGAGCAGCAGTCCCACCGCCGCCTGGAACGCGGTCGCCCCGGCGTCAGCCCGTACCTGCTGCCCGGCATGCTCTCCAACATGGCCACCGCCCGGATCGCCATCAAGCACGGGATCCGCGGCTTCAGCACGGCCATCGTGACGGCCTGCGCGGCCGGCGCCCAGGCCGTCGCCGAGGGGCTGCGGCTGATCCGCTCCGGCGACGCGGACGTGGTGGTGTGCGGCGGCACCGAGTCCTCGCTGCACCCGACGATCGCCGCCGCGTTCACCAACGCCCGTGCGCTGTCCTCCGGTTGGGAGGACCCGACGCAGGCCAGCCGGCCCTTCGACCGGCGCCGCAACGGCTTCGTGCTGGGCGAGGGCAGCGCCGTCCTGGTGCTGGAGAGCGCCGAGCACGCTGCCGCCCGCGGCGCCGCCGGCTACGCCGAGCTCACCGGCTGGGGCGCTTCCACCGACGCCCACCACCCGACCATGCCGCGTCCCGACGGCGCGGGCGCCGCCGACGCGATGCGCACCGCGATCGCCAACGCCGGTCTCGCGCCCGCCGACATCGGCTACGTCAACGCCCACGGCACCGGCACCAAGCTCGGCGACGTCGCCGAGAGCGCCGCGCTGAACGCCGTCTTCGGCCCGCACCGCCCCGCGGTCAGCTCCACCAAGGGCGCCACCGGCCATCTACTGGGCGCCGCGGGCGCGTTGGAGGCCGCGGTCACCGCGCTCGCGGTGGCCCGGGGGACCCTGCCGCCGACCGTCAACCTGGACGAGCCGGACCCGGCCTGCGACCTGGACCACGTCCGGGGCGCGGCCCGCGCCGTCCCGCTCACCGCCGCCCTGAGCAACGCCTTCGCCTTCGGCGGGCACAACCTCAGCCTGGTCTTCGAGCCCGCCTCCACCCCGTCCCTCCGCTGACGCCGCCCGGCGACGCGGCGCGGACACCCGTGCCAGGCCCCTCGTCAACTCGCGATCCCCCGGGGAGATCCCGTTGTCCATCCAGTCCATCGCCCACGTCGAGTACCACTGCGCCGACGCCGACGCCACCGCCGCGGAACTCTGCGCCGACTACGGCTTCGCCGCCGCGACACCCGATCCGGACCAACTCGCCGCGGCCGAGTCCGCGCACGCCCGCACCCTGCTGGTGCAGCAGGGCACCATCCGCTTCCTGGTGCGCTCCGCCACCGACCCGGCGCACCCGGTGGCCCGCTACGCCGCCCGGCACGGCGAGGGCGTCGCGGTCCTCGCGCTCTCCTGCCCCGACCCGCAGGCCGCCCTGGACCGCGCCGAGCGGCACGGCGCCCGAGTGCTGGACCGGGCCGGCGGGCTGGTGGCCGGCTTCGGCGACACCGCCCTGCGGTTCGTCCCGGAGGCGCCGGCCGCCCCCGAGCCCGCCGACGGCTCACCGCGCCTGCTGGACGCCCTCGACCACGCCGCGATCTGCCTGCCGGCCGGCGAGCTGGCGGACGCCGTGAAGTTCTGCGAGGCCGCGCTCGGCATGCACCGCATCTTCGGCGAGTACATCGAGGTCGGCGAGCAGGCGATGGACTCCAGCGTGGTGCAGAGCGCCTCCGGCGAGGTCACCTTCACCCTCATCGAGCCCGACACCACCCGCCGCCCCGGGCAGATCGACACCTTCCTCGCCGACCACGAGGGCGCCGGCGTCCAGCACCTGGCGTTCCGCACCGGCGACATCGCCACCGCCGTGCGCACCATCCGCGAGCGCGGCGTGGCGTTCCTGACCACCCCCGGCACCTACTACGACGCGCTCGCCGAGCGGCTCGGCGGCACCGCGATCCCGGTCGGGACGCTGCGCGAGCTGGACGTGCTGGTCGACCAGGACCACGGCGGTCAGCTGTTCCAGATCTTCGCCCGCTCGACACACCCCCGGCGGACGTACTTCGTGGAGCTGATCGAGCGCCAGGGCGCCGGTACCTTCGGCACCGCCAACATCAAGGCCCTCTACGAGGCCGTCGAGCGGCAGCGCGCCGCCGCCGCCGTCTGAGCCGCCGCCCGGCCGCACCACGGCCGGCGTCCACCCGAGCCCTCACCACCACAGGAGGCCCGTCCCCCATGACCACCGCGCCCGCCGCACCCGAGTTCCACCTCACCGAGGCCGAACGCGCCCTGCTGCCCACCCCCGAGGAGGTGGCCGGCTACCTGGAGCACGGCTGGTACCTGTCCCGCAAGCTGTTCAGCGACGAGGAGCTGGACACCCTGCAGGCCGCCACCGAGCGCTACTACGAGGGCCACCGCGACCGCGCCCTGCCGGTCCG
The DNA here is from genome assembly GCF_042887135.1 of Kitasatospora sp. NPDC057965. NCBI lineage: Bacteria > Bacillati > Actinomycetota > Actinomycetes > Kitasatosporales > Streptomycetaceae > Kitasatospora > Kitasatospora sp. NPDC057965. The sequence goes on along the minus strand of NZ_JBHVPZ010000002.1, from coordinate 105,315 downwards.
CCCGCCCCGGCTGGCCTCCTGGGAGCCGGCGCACGGCCCGGTCCAGCGCCACAACGACTACGTGCACTACGAGAGCGACGCGATCGGCGCGATCCTGCGCAAGCCGCTGCTGGGCGCCGTCGCCGCGCTGCTCGCCGAGGCCGAGGAAGTGCGGATCTTCCAGGCCACCCTCATCTACAAGCCCCCGGTGCCGGGCGAGCCCAGCAACCAGGTGCCGTGGCACTTCGACAAGCACTACTGGCAGACGTCGAGCTCGGACCGGATGCTCACCGCGTTCCTGCCGTTCCACGACTGCGCCGAGGAGAACGGCACCATCACCATGGTGGACGGCAGTCACCGCTGGAAGGAGCTGCCCTCCGAGGAGGACTCCACCCGCCACTTCGCCGACCGCGACAACTCCGAGCTGGACGCGATCCTGGACGCCAACGCGGCGTACAACGGGACCGAGGTCCGCAAGGTCCCGATGACCATCCCTCGCGGCCACGTCAGCTTCCACCACTGCCGCACGTACCACGGCAGCGGACCCAACCTGGCCGCCTACCCGCGCCGCGCCGTCTCGCTGCACCTCCAGGACGGCGCCAACGCCTACCGGCGCGCCACCCGCCCGGACGGCGGGACGGTCGTCTACAACCACGACGTCCTGGTGCGCAGCACCGCCGACGGTCACCCCGACTACGCCGACCCGGAGTTCTGCCCGACAGTGTGGCGGGGCGCCCGGTGACGACCACGGCACCCGCCGTCGCCGCACTCGACACGCCCGAGCGGCGGTACCGGATGCTGCGGCTGATCCGGTCCTTCGAGGAACGGGCGCTCGACCTGGTGAGGTCCGGGGTGATCACCGGCGGCATCCACCCGTACATCGGGCAGGAGGCCGTCGCGGTCGGCGTCTGCGCCGCGCTCCGGGCCGGCGACCGGCTCGCCTCCACCCACCGCGGGCACGGCCACGTGCTGGCCCGCGGTCTCGACCCGGCCCGGCTGCTGGCCGAACTGGCCGGGCGCACCGGCGGCTCCAACCGAGGCCGGGGCGGCTCGATGCACGCCGCCGACCTGCGGCTAGGCATCCTCGGCGCCAACGGCATCGTCGGCGCCGGCGCGCCGATCGCGGTCGGCGCCGCCTGGGCCGACCGGCAGGCGGGCTCGGACGCGGTGGCGGTCGCGTTCTTCGGCGACGGCGCGCTCAACCAGGGTGTGCTGCTGGAGTCGCTCAACCTGGCCGCGATGTGGCGGCTGCCGGTGCTCTTCGTCTGCGAGAACAACGGTTACGCCACCACCCTGCCCGCCGGTACCGCGGTGGCGGGCAGCGCGACCGGGCGGGCCACAGCCTTCGGCATCCCCGCCGCCGAGGTCGACGGCATGGACACCGAGGCGGTCCGGGCCGCCGCCGAGCAGGCCGTCGCCCGGGCGAGGGCCGGCGGCGGTCCCGGCTTCCTGGAGTGCCGCACCTACCGCTTCGAGGGCCACCACACCATGGAACGGCGGATGAAACTGCACTACCGCACGCCCGAGGAGGTGGCCGCCTGGCGCGAGCGCGACCCGCTCCCCCGGGCCGCCGCCGCGATCGGCGCCGACCGCGCCGCCGCCCTGGACGCCGAGGTGGCCGCCGCGATCGTGGCCGCCGAGGAGTTCGCGCTCGCCTCGCCGCACCCGGACCCGGCCGGCGCCACCGACCACCTGTACGCCTCCGGGCTGCGGCCCCGGGCGGGGGCGGTGACATGAGCGGGCGAAGCAGGCGAATCATCAGAAGGTGCGGATGGGCGCATGCCCCTGCCGGGCGAAGCGGGGCGGCGGCATGAGACTCTCGTACACCAAGGCGCTCAACCGGGCGCTGGCCGACGAGCTGGCCGACGATCCGGCGGTCTGCGTGTTCGGCGAGGACATCGGTGCCGGGATGGCCGGGCCCACGCTCGGTCTGCTGGACCGGTTCGGGCCGGAGCGGATCGTCGACACCCCGCTCTCCGAGCAGGCGTTCACCGCGATGGCGCTCGGCGCGGCACTGGCCGGGCGGCGGCCGGTGCTGGAGTTCCAGATCCCCTCGCTGCTGTTCCTGGTCTTCGAGCAACTCGTCAACCAGGCGCACAAGTTCTCGCTGATGACCGGCGGCCAGGCGGGCGTCCCGCTCACCTGTCTGGTACCCGGCTCGGGCTCCCGGGACGGCTGGGCGGGCCAGCACTCCGACCACCCGTACAGCCTCTTCGCGCACGCCGGGATGAAGACCGTCGTCCCGGCCACGCCGACCGACGCCTACGGGCTGCTCCGCTCGGCGATCCGGGACCCGGACCCGGTGGTGGTCTTCGCCCCGGCCGCCGCGCTGCCGGTCCGCGAGACCGTCACCTGGGAGCTGGCGCCGATCCCGCTCGGCACCGCCCGGGTGCACCGCAGCGGCACGGACGTCACCCTGGTCGCCGTCGGGCACCTGGTGCACGACGCGCTGGCGGTGGCCGAGGAACTCGCCGGGGAGATCTCGGTCGAGGTGCTCGATCCGCGCACGCTGTACCCGTTCGACTGGGCCGCGCTGGGCGCCTCGCTGGAGCGCACCGGGCGGCTGGTGGTGATCGACGACTCCAACCGCAGCTGCGGGATCGGCGCCGAGGTGCTGGCCACCGCCGCCGAGGAGTTCCGGCTCACCGCCCCGCCGCGCCGGGTCACCCGGCCGGACGGCGCGGTGCTGCCGTTCGCCCCCGTGCTCGACCGGGCGCTGCAGCCGGACCGGGAGCAGCTGCGACACGCACTGCGCGCCATCATGAAATGACGTTTCATCAATCGTGTTCCAGGGGGGCGGTCCTTGTGGCCGCCCCCCTGTCGTCCGGTCCGGGACTCAGAGCACCTTGGGCACGTCCGCCAGCAGGGCCGGCAGCTCGTCGGACGGGTCGCGGTAGCGGTGCAGCAGCGCCCGTCCCTCCGTCCCGCGCAGCCGCGCGGCCAGCCGGGCCGGGAGCACCGCCGTGGTCAGCAGTCCGGTGCCGCCGAAGCCCTCGACGGCCCAGCAGACCCACGGCAGCGGGTAGTTGGCGGCGGGGCTAAAGAAGACCGGTCGCTGGCCCTGGAAGGTCGCGTCATAGAGGCCGAAGCGGCTCCAGTTGGAGAAGCTGATCCGGCGCCGCGCCGGGTCGAAGCCGATCGGCACGCAGGAGCCCAGTCCGGGGCGGCCCAGCTCGGCCAGGAAGCGCAGATTGGCACGCAGGTTGAGGTGGCCATCGGCGTACCCCAGGACGGCGGTGCGCAGCGCCCCGGCGAGGGCCGCCGGGCCCTCTTCGGGGGTGTACGGCAGGTGGATGTCGCCGAGCAGGTTGCCGACCAGGGCGTCCGACAGGCCGAGCGGGCGCCGGGCGTTGACCGGGACGGTGAGCCAGCGGGTCTCCCGGTCGCCGTCCAACTCCCGCAGAGTGTGCACGACATGGGCGCAGACCGCGTCGCCGGAGGAGACCCAGCGGCCGGCCGCGGCGCCGAACTCCTCGCGCATCCGGGCTGTCTCGGCATCACCGAAGTACATCTGGACGGTCCGGTTGGCGCGCGGACCGGCCGCCACCTCGCGGTCCAGCACGGCGCGCTCGGCCGGTCCGGGGACCCGGAATCCGGGCCGGCCGCAGTCCTCGGCGGGCAGCACCTGGTCGAGCAAGGCGTCCTGGTCCTCGACGAGTTCGGCCGCCGGGAGCTCCTCGCCCTCGACCGCCGCCGACCAGGCGCGCAGCAGCAGCGCGAAGCTGTGCAGGTCGCCGACGGCGTGGTGCCAGGAGCAGCCGAGCACGGTGCCGCCGTCACCGGTGCGGGTCACCCGGACGGCGAGCAGCGGTCCGCCGCCGGTGCGGGCGGCCCGGGCGTCCAGCGGGTCGACGTGCAGCGCGCCGGGCGCGGTGACCCGCCCCATGGACTCGGCGAGCGTGCCGTCGACGCGGTAACTCACCATCGGGACACCGGAGTCGTCGCAGACCGCCTCCAACACCCCGTCGACGGTGCGCAGTCGGCCGGCGAAGACCGGGACGCGCTCCAGCGCCCGGGCCAGGCCGGCGGCGAGGCGGTCCTCGTCCAGCGCGCGCTCGAAGAAGAGGACGACCGAGACGGCGAGGTCGGCGAGCATGGTGTCGGCCAGACCGCAGCGGACCACCGTTCCCGGGGCGGTGCCCGCTCTGACCGTACGGGTGTCGCGCAACTTCGGCCAGACGCTCATCGATTCATCCCGGGGCGGTCGAGTGAGTCGTGCGGAATGCCCCGGACGACCGTGCAGATCTCTCCGAACGATAGGGCAGGCTCCCGGCAGTGATCCAGTGGTCCAGTCCAATTCCGTGGTATCGGACCGGACGGACGGTACGGAACTCCGGGCGGACGGCATGAGGACGGCGGCCGGACCGGGTGCGGACTAGAATGATCCGCAGCCGATCGACCCGCGCGCAGGAGTTCCGGATGAACGCCGTCAGCCAGGTGTTCGCGCTGATCGCCGCCGCCGTCCACCTCGTGGTGTGGCCGCTGGAGAGCTTCCTCTACGGCCACCCGAGGGTCCGTCGGCTGCTCACCGCCTCCACCTCCGACGCCCCCCAGGTCCGTCTCTGGCGGGTCAACGTCGGCTTCTACAACCTCTTCCTCGCCCTCGGCCTGGTCGCCGGACTGGTCGCACTGCACCGCGGCGAGCCCGTGGTCGGCCGCACCCTGATCACCTACCTCAGCGCCTTCATGATCGCGGCCGGCACCACCCTCGTCGTCTCCGAGCCCCGGCTCTGGCCGGGTGCCCTCGGTCAGGCGCTCCCCCCGGCCGTCGTCCTGCTGGCCGAGGCCGCGAGCTGACGGCCGCCCAGCCGGCCGCCCGGCCGCACGCCCGCCCCGGGCTACCCGGTCTCGCCGCGACGGGGGAGGCGGGTGGCGGCGAGCGCGCCGAGGGCACCGGCCAGCAGGCCCCAGCCGGCGGCCAGCGGGACCAGCGTCCACAGCTGGGGGTCGAGGGTGAGGGTGCCCCCGGCAAGGGCGGCGGCGGGCCCGGCCGGGCCGGCGGCCGGGCCGAGGACGGAGCTCAGCAGGTTCCCCAGGCCGCCCTCGCCGAGCCCGACGCCGAGCACCGAGAGGCCGTAGTCGGCGGAGACCCTGGTCCAGACGCCGACCAGCAGCACGGTGACGGCGGCGGCCACCGCCAGCCGCACGGCGTGCTGCCAGAGGCGGACCCCGCGCGGTGAGCGGTGGGCGGCCAGCACCCCGGCCGCGAGCATCAGGACGGCGGCCAGCGGGAGCAGCCACCAGGCCCGGCCGTCCTGCTCGGCGAGCGTGCCGAGGCTCACCGTGCCGCCCCCGCCCCCGCCGGTGCGCAGCACGGCGGCCAGCGGTTTGGGCACCGGCAGCCCGACCGCCCCGACCAGGTGGCCGTGCCACTCTCCGCCGAGGCCGACGCCGAAGGCCATCCAGACCAGGTTGGGCAGGGCGAGCAGCGCGACGGCGGCGACCTGCCGGGCGTCACCGTGCACGACCGCCGTGCCGATCGCGGCCGCCACCCCGAGCAGCACATAGCCGAGCAGCACCAGCAGCATCGCGAACGCGGCCGGGCGGACGGCCTGCTGGAAGGGCAGCAGGGAGCGCGGCAGCGGCGCCCGGCGGGAGACGGCGAAGGTCGCGGCGAGCACGACGAGCAGCCAGAGCAGCCCGAGCCCGAGGGTGCCGGCGGGCTCCGCGTAGAAGCCCACCTCGGGGTGGAGGCCGAGGGCGCCGCCGAGCTGTTCGGCCAGGCCGTCGCCGAGCGTCACCGTGAAGGTGTGCCGGGCGACGGCGCAGAGCAGCGCCAGCGCGACCAGCCAGACCACCGCCGTCCGGGCGACGCGGCCGAGCAGTTCACGGCCGCCGGCCACCGCGCGGTAGCGCAGTTGGCTCAGGAACACCTCGGCCACGGCGAGCGCGCCGGCCAGGCCGACGGAGAGCGGCATCGCGGTGATCCCGGCGTCGACCGAGGCGAAGAAGCCGGCGCCGCCGTCGAGCTCGACCGATCCGCCGACGGCGAGCGCGAGCGTGGCGGCGAGCACGAACGGGAAGGCCCCGCCGGGCAGCGCGTCGGCGCCGGCCGCCCAGAGGCCGAGTGCGGCCACCACCAGCATCGCGGCGAGGCCGGCCACGACGACGGCCACCGCGTCCAGCCAGTCGTGCAGGGCGCCGGGCGGTCCGGCCGCCGCCGCGCCGGGCGGCGGGCTCGAACGGGCCTGCTGCTGCATGCGGGCCTCCCTGTCGGGGTCGGTTTCCCCCACGCGTCCGTTCCCGGCCCCGCCCCCTCGCCTGGCACCAGGGTGGCCCACGCCGCGCCGCCCCGCCCGGGCAGCGCGGCGCGCGCACGGCCGGGCGGACGACGCAACGCCCCGGGTGGCGCACCGGTCGCCGGGCGGGTGCCGGGCGGGCTGCTGTTGCGACCGGCGGGGAGCGGGGGGAGAAATGGATGCGAGTGGCAGGAACCCGCTGCGCCGGCCGGACGGACCGGTCGTCCGTCCGCGGGACCCGGGCCCGGCGCCGTTCACCCCATCGGGCGAATGCCGGCCGTGCCACCCGTGCCACCCCTGCCACCGCGCCGAAGACCTCCGCCGAAGAGCCCGCGGCAGCCGCCGGACCCACCGGCCGAGCCGATCCGAACAGTGGGAGGACCCATGCTCCGCTCTCGCCCCAAGCGCTCGGCCCTCGGCGCCGCCGGCGCTCTCACCGCCCTGCTGACGGCCTTCGCCGGCACCGCCCCGGCCCAGGCCGCGCCCGCCGCCGTCTCGCCGACCGTCTCACCGGCGGCCCCCTCCGGGCACGTCCCGGCCAACAGCGACTACCAGTGCGCCCCGGGCAACCTCTGCACCCTGGTCTGGGACCCCACGACCGGCGACTACAAGATCTTCTACCTCTACACCTGCGCCCGGTACAGCCTCAGCGGCTGGAGCGGCCACGGGTTCTACGCCGACAACCAGACCAGCGGCACGAGGTCCTCCTTCTACGACGCGAACGGCCGCGTCCTGAAGTCCTTCACCGCCGACGGGGGCGCCAACCACACCCAGGACTGGACGCCCGTGCGGTCGATCCGGAACTGCTGACACCCCCCGGCCACCAGCGCCCCGCCCACGACTCCGGTGGGCGGGGCGCTGCGCGCGGTCAGGGCAGCAGCACCTCGGCGTCGTCCGGCCCGAGCACCCGGCCGTCGGCCGCCCGGACCTCCACCCGGGCGACCGGCGCACCGGCGGCCCGGTCGACCAGGCGGGCGCGCGGCTCGTCGTCGGTGAAGAAGTACTGCTCGCCCCACTGGCGCAGCGCGGTGACGACGGGAAAGAGCGCCCGCCCCTTCTCGGTGAGCACGTACTCCTGGTACGGGCTGCCGTCGGCGGCCGGGGCGAGTGCGAAGACGCCGTTGGCGACCAGGGTGGCGAGGCGGGCGGAGAGGATGTTCTTCGCCAGGCCGAGGTTCTTCTGGAACTGCCCGAAGCGGCGCAGCCCGTCGAAGGCGTCACGGACGATCAGCAGCGTCCAGCCGTCGCCGAGGACGTCCAGCGGCCGGGCGACCGGGCAGGCCGAGTCCTCGTGCGAGGTGCGTTTCGGCACGCGCCCCCTCCTCTCACCTGCGGTCCCGCGCTCCGGCGGGGCCGGTTTCACCGTGCAACCCTACCGTGCCGCTTCCCGACGAGGCTGGTGGTTGCTTAAAGAAACCTCCCCGTGCGAGGGTGGCGCGGTAGCACTTTGAAACCACTTTGCCGTGCGAAGGAGCCCTCGCCCGTGCCTGTCCCCGTGGCCCCGTCCGCCAGTACCACCCACACCCCCGCCACCACCGCCCATCGGCTCTCCCCTGCCGTCGCCTGGCTGTTCTCCGTGGCGAGCGGCCTGGCCGTCGCCAACGTCTACTACTCCCAGCCGCTGCTCGACCTCATCGGCGACGACCTCGGCATCGGCCGCGCCACCGTCGGCCTGGTCGGCACCCTCACCCAGATCGGGTACGCCGTCGGCCTGGTGCTCCTCGTCCCGCTCGGCGACCACCTCGACCGCCGACTGCTGACCACCGCCCAGCTCGGCCTCTCCGTGGTGGCGCTCGGCGCCGTGGCCGTCGCCCCCTCGGCCCCGCTGATGCTGCTCGCCACGGCGGCGGTCGGGGTGCTCGCCGTGGTGGCGCAGGTGATGGTCGCCCACGCGGCCTCGCTCGCCGACCCCGCCGACCGGGGCCGGGTGGTCGGCACCGTCACCAGCGGCATCGTGGTCGGCATCCTGCTCGCCCGGACCGTCGCCGGAACCATCGGCGACCTCGCCGGCTGGCGCGCCGTCTACGTCGTCTCCGCCGCCGCGACGGCCGCCATGGCCGTCCTCCTCGCCACCGTCGTCCCGGCCGAGGCGCGCCGCCGGCCGGAGCGGATCCGCTACCCGCGGCTGGTCGGCTCGGTGTTCACGCTGTTCGCCCGGGAGCCCGTGCTCCGGATCCGGGCCGGGCTCGCGCTGCTGATCTTCACCGCCGTCACCGTGCTGCTCACCCCGATGGTGCTGGCGCTGGCCGCCCCGCCGTTCGGGCTCAGCCACACCGTGATCGGGCTCTTCGGCCTGGCCGGCGCCGCGGGCGCGCTCGGCGCCGGGCGCGCCGGACGCCAGGCCGACCGGGGGCGGGCGCGGCACACCCTGGTGATCGGGCTCATCGCGATGCTCGCCGGCTGGCCGATCGCCGCGCTGCTGCCGCACTCGGTGTGGTGGCTGGTGCTCGCCACGGTGGTGATCGACTACGGCCTGCAGTCGGTGCACGTGGTCAACCAGCACCTGCTCTACCAGGTCCGCCCCGAGGCGCAGAGCCGGATGACCGCCGGCTACATGCTGCTCTACTCCGCCGGCAGCGCCCTCGGCGCGATCCTCTCCACCGTGGCCTACGAGCGGGGCGGCTGGACGGCGGTCTGCCTGCTGGGCGCCGGCGTCAGCCTGCTCGCGCTCGCCTTCTGGTGGGTCACCGACCGCAGTGCCTACGCGCACGGCGCCGACGACCGGGACGCGGCCGGGAGCGCCGTCAGTCCGTGACCGCCAGCTCGGCGACCACCGCGCGGTGGTCGGTGCCGCGCACCGTGTGCTCGGCCACCGACACCGCGCGCAGCGCCTCCCCGTGCAGCACGTGGTCGATCTGGATCAGCGGCCGGAGACCGGAGAAGTAGGTGTTGGACTCCGGCCAGGTCGGCGCGACGCCATGCCCGAGCTCGGCGTGGCTGTCCGTGAGGCCGGTGTCGAGCAGGTCCCGCATCGGCGTGTGGTCGAGCGTCGCGTTGAAGTCCCCCAGCAGGACGGCGTTGCGGGTGGCTCCGCTCACCGCCGCCCGCAGCCCGTCGAAGTCCTCCGCCCAGCGCCGGGCGTCGCCCATCGGGTAGTAGGTGTGCACGGCCGTCAGCCGCACGGTGCGCCCGCCGACCGCCACCTCGGCCGCGATCTGGTCCCGGGCCGCCTCCGGGGCCGAGCCGTCCAGCGGGGTCAGCGGCAGCCGGGAGTAGATCGCGGTGTCCCGGCCCGGCCGCGCCTCCCGGTACGGCAGCACCTCGGCGATCCCCGCCCGGTCCAGCCGGTCGGCGGCCCCGGGGCCGAACTCCTCCACCGCGAGCACGTCGACCCGCTGCTCGCGCACCAGCCGGACCAGTGCGTCCGCGTCGGCCCGGCTCAGGTAGGCGTTGCTGGTCGCGACCCGCAGCCGCGGTGCGTCGGCCGCCGGGGCGCCGCCGCCGTCCGGGACCAACCTCGGTACCAGCCAGACGAGTTGCACCGCCACCAGGACTCCGGCCACCGCGGCCGGCCACCACGACCGCAGGGCCAGCAGCACACCGAGCGCGACCAGACCGGCGAGCGCCGCGTACGGCAGCCCGACCACGGCCATCGCGAGCCACGTCCCGTCGTCCCACCCGCCGAGGCGGACCGCCGTCAGCGCGGCCTCCACGGCCGCCACGACCCCGCAGGCCCCCACCAACACCCGTCGCAGCCACAGCCGCCAACCCGCCCGCGCCACCCGGTCTCCCCCGTCCGCCACTCCGGCCCCAAGCCCGCCCTCCGGTCCCAGGACGCCCCGACCCGCGTCCCGGTTCCCGCCGTACGGACGAGAGCGCCGCGCCCGGGGCGGCTTCCGACGGTCCCGGGCACGGCGGGGTGCATCAGGCGAGGGCCAGGCTGATCTGGTCGTTGAAGACCACCCAGTGCTGGCCGGGGTCCGTGGTGTCGCACGGCTTCGTCGAGATCTTCGGGGTGCCCCAGCTGTTGGCGAGGCAGTAGGCCGGGGCGAAGGTGAGCGAGATCTGCTGGCCCGAGACGGTCCAGTACTGCCCCTGGTCACCGGGGTTGCACGGCTTGGTCGAGACGTCGGGGGCGTTCCAGGTGTTGGCGAGACAGTAGGCCCGCGCGTTGGTGAGCGAGATCTGCTCGCCCGAGACGGTCCAGTGCTGGCCCTGGTCACCGGAGTTGCACGGCTTGACGGAGGTGGTCGGGGTGTTCCAGGTGTTGGCGAGGCAGTAGACGCCCGGGGTGCGCTGGGCCGCCTGGGCGGTTCCGGCGACCCCGACCTCCGCGGCGGGCAGGAAGGCGGCCGTCAGGGCCAGCGTGGTAACGGCGAGCGTCTTGCGGATGGCGATGGCCATGAAGTGGATTCCGTTCTCGCGGTGACCGGCCGTGCGGTGCGGTGCGCGCACGGCCATGAGTTACTGTCTCCGCCCGGGCCCGAGCGCATGGACATTGGTAGCACCGATCACCGCTCAACTGCTGCAGCTGGGCTGAGCGTTCATCCGAACGGGCCGTACCGGCCGGCCGTCGCGCCTCAGTCCACGCAGGGGATGCCGCCCGCCTTGACCGCCGGGCCCTGCATGGGCGGCTCGGGGGTCGGGTCGTCGGTCGGCGCGGCCGTACCGGCGGAGGTGGACGGCGCGGGCGTACGGGCGGCGGCGAGGGTGACGACGACGTGGCCGGACGGGACCGCGGAGGAGGCGGTGGCGGTGGTGCCGTAGCGGGCCGCGACCTGCTCGGCGTCGGCCTTGGCCCCCGTGCCGTAGGAGACCGTCGTCGCCTTCGCCCGCCCGGCGGCGGCCGTCTCGGTCGCCTTGCCCGCCGGGTAGCCGAGTTCGGCCAGCGCCTTGGACTCCGCGGCGGCCGCCTCCGCGCTCGCGCCGCGGACGTCCACGACGGCCCGCGCCTTGCCCGGTGCGGCGGACGGCGCGGTGGCGGACGGCGCGGTGGCGGCAGGCGCTGCGGCGGACGGTTCGGCCGGCGCGGTGGACGCCGCCGCCGGCGCGGCCGCGTCGGGCGCGGCCGGCGGCGGCTCGTGCCCGAACACCTGCTTCACGATGCGCTTGATCTGGTCCGGGTCGACCGTGTTGACCTCCTGGCCGCCGATCGTCTTGAACCCGGTGATCGGCAGCGTGTTGAACTCGACGTTGCCGCCGGTCAGGTTGGGCGCCTGCTGGGCGAAGTCGAGCACGTTCCACTGGTCGTCGATCACCACGTCCTTCTTCACCACGTCGAACAGCCGCTGGAGCTGGCCGAAGTCGCTGACCACGCCCTGCTGCTTGAGCTTGTACACGACCGAGGAGATGAAGGCCTGCTGGCGGTGGGTCCGGTCCAGGTCGCCGTTCTTCAGGTGGTGTCGCTGGCGGACGAAGGACAGCGCCTGCCGGGCGTCGAGCGAGCTGACGCCCGCCGGGAGCTTGAGCCCGGTGCCGCCGCCCTCGTGGGTCGCCGTCCGGGCCACGATCGGGTCGTCGACCGGATTGTTGAGGCAGACCTGGATCGGCTCGACGGCCTTGGCGATGTCGTAGAAGCCGATCAGGTTCACCTCCGCGAAGTGGTCGATCGGGATGTCCAGGAAGGCCTGCACGGTCTGCAGGGTCGCGGCCCGGCCGGCCTCGCGGCTCTGCCGCTCCAGCTCGGACTTGGACAGCCCCTTGCCGCCCAGCTTCTGCTCGGCGGCCTCCTTGGCGATCCCGTAGGCCTCCTTGATCTTGTGCATCTTCCCGTCCGCGCCGACGGTCTGCACGTAGTCGTCGCGCGGGACGGACAGCGCCGTCACCTTGCCGCCGTTGGCCGGTATGTGCAGGACGATCAGCGCATTGGTGTTGTAACCGCCGATCTCGCTGGAGCCGGCGTGCAGCTCGTCCTCGACGAACTCCTTGGGGAGGTCGTTGCCGTCCATGTCCTTGCGGCTGTCGAGGCCGATCAGCAGCAGGTTGACGGACTTGTCGAGGTGCGCCGGCGCGTTCTTCCTCGCCTCGGTGAGCGCCGCCGACTTGACCATGCCGCCGTCCAGTTGGCGGTACTCGTACCAGGTGAAGCCGCTGGCGCCGAGGACGGCCACCGAGACGGTGCCGGCGAGGACGGCCACCGAGACGGTGCCGGCGAGGACGCGGCCGGCGACGGTGAGCGGCCTGGTGCGGGACTCAGCCACGGTGGCTCCTCCGGGTGGGGGTCGGGGTCCGGACGGTCCGGGGCCCGCCGGTCGCGGTGTCGGGCGTCGCGGAGTCGTTCTCCGCGGCACCCTCCTTCGTGGCGCCGTCCTTCGCCGTGCCGTCCTTCGCGGTGCCGTCCGTCGCGGTGCCGTCCGTCGCGGAGTCGGACGTCGCCGGTGCGCGGGTTCCGGCGGCCCGGCGACGGTCGGCGGACCGCCGGCCCCGGCGGGTGCGCCGGTCGAGGACCGCCCGCACCGCGACGACCAGCAACGCGACCGCCACCGCCCACGCCATCACCGGGAAGGCGCCGACCACCCAGCGCACCGCCGCCGAGGCGAGCGCCTTGCCCTGGAGGCCGTCGCGGTCGGCGAGGTAGGCGGTGCCGGCCCGGGCGGCCAGGACCACGGGCGGCGCGGCCATGACGACCCACCAGCGCCCGGCCCGGCCGCAGAGCGCCGCCGCGACGCCGAAACCGAGCACGGCGCCGGCCGCGAACAGCGCGCCGCCGCCCGACCCGGTCAGTTCACCGGCCACCGCGCCGGCCGCCGGCAGCCCGAGCGCGGCGAGCAGCACCGGCAGCGCGCCGCCGGACCGCCGGGCCCCGGCACGGCGGTCGGCCGTACGGCGGTCGCCCGTGCCCCGGTCGCCCGCCCTTCGACCACCCGTGCTCCGGTCGCCCGCCCGGCGATCGCGGCCGGCCGCCCGGCGCGGGGTCGCCCGGCGCTCGGCGGCACGGCGCGGGGCCGGCACGGGGGCCGCGCCGGAACGCGGTCCGGCCTCCCGCTCCGAGGTTCTCGCTCGTTGCCCTGCCATGCCCCACACCCCTTCCGCGGTACCCGCCAGCGAACTTCTACAATGCTGTAGAACAAGCCAGGAGCATACAAACCCACCCCCGCAAAGTCATCCCGCCAGGCCCCCGCCGCGGGGAAACGCCAGCTCAGGCCGGGTCGGCGGCGGCTAGGATGGCCGCGAACGCCGGACGAACAGAAGGACCATCATGTTCGAGAACCTCAAGAACCTCGCCGACAAGGCCACCGACCTCGCCCGCGAGCACAGCGGCGCCATCTCCCAGGGCCTGGACAAGGTCGCCGACGTCATCGACGACAAGACCGACGGCAAGTACAGCGGCCAGATAGACACCGCCGCCGACAAGGCCAAGGACTTCATCAACGGTCTCGACGAGTCCAAGTAACGCCGGCACCGCGCCCCGGCCCGGGCCGGTCGAACACGGACCCGGCCGGGCCGGGGCCGGGCGAGGATCAGACGGTGGCGGCCAGGCGGGCCGACCAGCGGGCCCGCCAGGCGAGCGCGTCCACGACACCCTCGGCGATGCTCCGGCGCGCCGTCCAGCCGAGCAGGTCGCGCGCGGCCGTCACGTCGCTGTAACAGCCGAGGACGTCGCCGGGCCGCGGTTCGGCCTCCCGGACGTCCAGCTTCGCACCGACCGCCTGTTCGAAGGCGGTCACCAGCTCGCGCACGGTGGTGCCGTCACCGGTCCCGATGTTGACGACCCGGTAGCGCTCCTCCCCGGCGGCCCCGACCACCTCGTCGAACCGGAGCAGCGCGGCGACATGGGCCTCGGCGACGTCCTGGACGTGGATGTAGTCGCGGATGCCCGAGCCGTCCCGGGTCTCCCAGGCGACCCCGGTGATGGTGAACGGCGTGCCGTTGGTGTGCGCCTCGATCAACTTGCCCAGCGCGTGGGTCGGCCGGAGGTCCTGCAGCCCGGTGCGCAGCTGCGGGTCGGCGCCGATCGGATTGAAGTACCGCAGCGCGATGACCCGCGTCCCATCGGCCCCGTCACCGCGCGTCCAGTCCTGGAGCACCTGCTCCATCATCTGCTTGGTGCGCGCGTAGGGACTGTTCGCCTCGACCGGACAGGACTCGTCGACCCGGCCGGTCGGCGTGGGCCGGTAGATCGAGGCGGAACTGCTGAAGACCACCCGGGTGCAGCCGTTGCGCTGGAGCGACTCCAGCAGGTCGACGGTCTTGCCGACGTTCTCGCGGTAGTAGAAGAGCGGCCGGGAGACCGATTCGGGGACGACGATCCGCGCGGCGCAGTGCAGGGCGGCGTCGATGTCGGGGTGTTCGGCGAAGATCCGGTCGACCAGCTCCGGATCCGCGATGTCCCCCTGGTAGAACACCCGGCCCTCGACGAACTCGGCCCGGCCCCGGGAGAGGTCGTCGAGGACGACCGGGGTGATGCCCGCGTCCAGCAGGGCCGACGCCACGGTGCTGCCGATGTAGCCGGCTCCGCCGGTGATCAGTACCTTGCGCACAGTCGGACGCTCCTTGCCTCGGGCGGGCACCCGGTGGCGCCTGTCGGGGTGGGGACGTCCGGTTCGCACGCGACGGTTCCCGGCCTTCCGGAGAACGAACGTTCGGCACCCGTGCGGCGGCTCGACGGCGTGGCCGGTGGCGCGCGCCGGGCGTGCGCGCCCCCATGGGGGCGCGCGGCCACACCGACGGGGGCGCGCGCCGGACGATGCGGCTACCGAGCGCGGGGCGGACAATCCGCGGCAGCGCCGGGCCTGGGAGCGGCCCGACGGCCACCGCGCACAAAGCGGCGCCGGGGAGCGTACCCGGGGGGTGTACGCTCCCCGGCAGGGGGTGGTGGCGGCCACCGCACCGGTCGTCCGGGGGTCCGGACACCGGTTGCCGTGACCGGAATGCTAGACCTGCGCGCAGGTCGTGACCAGAGCTCTGACCAGCTAAATTCCCGTCCAGGACATGCCACTTGACCCCCAGGAACCGCTCCGGCCCCGCCCGGCCCGACGGTCCGTCGACCATCGGGCGGAGGCCCGTCCGGCCCGCACCGGGCGACGGAGCGCCGAGGCACGACGAGCGCCCGGCCGCCCCCGGCACGCCTCCCCACGCGCCCTTGAGCGCCCGGGTGCCCCCCGGAACCGGCTCGCGCGGAGCGGCCGGATCCGGACGGTCGGCGGAAGCACCGTCCGTCACACCCCGCCCGCCCGCACCCCGTTCGCCCGGGCTCGGCTCAGGCCGCGACGTCGAGCCGCTGGACCGCGAGGCGGCCGGCGCCGTGCCGGTGCAGCCCGGCGAGGCCCGCGGCGAGCCGCCCCGGATCCCCGGTCAGCCAGAACCGCAGTGCGGCGGCCAGCGCCGCGCTCGCCGGGCCGATCCGCAGCCCGCTGACGGCGGCGATCCGCTCACCGACCAGCGGGAGCAGGTCCGCCACCGGGGCCGGCAGCCAGAGGGTCACCGCGCACGGGGCGGGCCGGGCCAGCACGCGCAGCAGCCGCGAGACGCCCGGGTCCCCGGCGACGGCGGGCAGCACCCGCCCGGCCGGCGGCACGGACAGCACCGGCAGGACGTGCAGGCCGGGGATGACGTCCAGCAGGCCGTCCACGACCACGTCCGACACGTCGGTGCCGTGGCCGCGCGCGAGTTCGCGCAGCAGGGCCCGCTCGGCGGCCGTGATCCTGACGGTCAGCATGACTTCTTCGCAGTCCATGGTCCCAGTTCCCGTCGAGAGCGTGAAGGTGTGCTCGTCCGTTGTCGGTCGTGTACCGGTCAGCCCGTGCCGATCATTACCTGCCCGTCAGTGGGCTCCCGCTATCGGCGTGATCAAGCCATAGTGGCCGTCGTAGCGGCGGTAGAGCACCCGGCCGCGGCCGTCGCCGGGATCGGCGTGGAAGACGAACGGCCAGCAGGTGAGCCAGAGTTGGCGGGCGGCTTCGGCCGGCTCCAGCCGGGGCGCCGGGTCCGGGCTCTCGGTGACCGACGGCCACCGACCGCCCGGCCGGGCCGTGGAGTGCGCCCGGACCAGCCGGAACCCGACGCCGGGCCTGCGGTGGACCAGGCTGTCCTGGCCGGTCAGCGCGTCCGAGAAGAGGTGGAAGCGGTAGTCCAGCGCCAGCATCTCGCGGACCGCCTGCTCGGGCGTGCGGCGGGCCAGTCGCACGGACTTGTGCCGGACGATCCGCCGGTCGGCGAGCGGGCGCGCCGCGTACTGCGGCCGCCAGGAGCTCTCGTACGCCGAGGCGAGCCCTATGTCGCCCAGCTCGCGCAGTCGCGCGGCGCGCCCGGCGAGCGTGCCGAGCGCCAGGTCGACCGCCTCGCGCACCGCCACGGTGGCCAGTTCCACCCGCACCCGTCCGGCGCCCTCCAGGTCCACCGAGGCCTGCGCGACGGCGGGCCTGGTGACCGACCGGTCGCGCGGCCGGGTGAGCCGCAGCCGGGCTGCGTGCGCGTCCGGCCCGAGGTCCGTGATCAGCGCCAGCGACCGGGCCCGGGCGTACTCGGCGTCCTCCCGGGGCAGTTCGCCCCGGATCTCCACGCGGACGTCGAGTGCCGGCCGGTGGCGCAGACGGGTCATCAGAGGGTCCTCCTTCGTTCTGCACCATGCTGGACCGGTGCGCACCGTCCCGCCGAGGGCCGAAAGGCCCTGCCTGCCAGGCAGGACGGCCCCGACCGGCGGCCGCGCCGGCACCCGGGCCGGCCTCCGCGTCGGCACCCGCGCGGGGTGGCGTGCGGGGTGGCGCGACCGGCTCCGCGGACCGCGTCCGACGGCGCGCCCCCATCGGGACGCACCGCGCACATCTTGAGGACACTCCACCGATGGAGTGATCCATCCGGGTCCGGCGCAACGCTCGCGGGACCGGCGCGTTTCCCATGGCGTGCGCCCTCTGTCCGTGGCGCGCGCGGGGGTCTGCGTCAACAGGCTTCCGAATCCCGGCTGTCGCGGCGGCGGCTCCGGTGGTACCGCAGCAGCGCCGGGCCGGTCGACCGGTCCGACACCCGGCCGGACACACCGGTCCGTCCCACCGGTCCGTCCCCCCGGTCCATCTGGTGAGAGGTGATGTCATGATCCTGACGAACGAGACCCGCAGACCGCCTGCCCCGCCCAGAACCCCCTCGGCGGAGAGCCGCGCGGCCGTCCCCCCGCTCGCCCCCGGCGCCGTGCCCGGCCTCGGCCACGCCCCCGCGCTGCTGCGCGACCCGCTCGGCTTCCTCGGCTCGCTCTCCCGGCACGGCGAGGTGGTCCGGATCCGGCTCGGACCGCGCACGGTCTGCGTGGTCACCGACGCCGCCCTGGTCCACACCCTGCTGGTGGCGCTCGCCCACGACTGCCCGCGCGGCGCCGTCCAGGACACCCTCAAGACCGCCTTCGGCGACGGCCTGCTGATGTCCGAGGGCCGCGCCCACCGCGACCGCCGCCGGATCATCCAGCCCGCCTTCGGGGCGGACCGGATGGCCGAGTACGTCGCCGTGATGCACCGGGTCACCGAGGAGCGGGCCGGGCGCTGGCGCCCCGGCGAGGTGCTCGACGTGGGCAAGGAGATGAACCACCTCGCACTGGAGATCGTCACCCGGGCGCTCTTCGACGCCCGGCTGAGCGAGGACGCCACGCTCGCCTTCCACCGGGCCCTGCCCGACATGGTGAAGGGCCAGATCGTCCAGTCGCTCTACCCCCACCGCTCCCTCGCCCGGCTGCCGCTGCCGGTCAACCGGCGTTTCGACGCGGCCGTGCGGGTGCTCAACCAGGTCGTCGACCAGGCCGTCAACGGCACCGCGCCCGGCGACCCGTTCGAGGACGCCTTCGAGAGCGCGTTCGGCACCGCGCCGGACGGCGGCTGCCCGGTGACCGGCCCCGGCGGCCGGCGCGGCGCCTCGCTGCCCGCGCTGCTGCGCGCCGCCGTCGACCCCGCGACCGGACGGCCGCTCACCGAGGCGGACGTCCGCTCCGAGGCGATCACCATGTTCGGCGCCGGCACCGAGACCGTCTCCACCACGCTCACCTGGCTGATCGACGAGCTGATCCGGCACCCCCGGGTCGAGGCCCGCGTACTGGCCGAGCTGGACGAGCACCTCCCGGCCGGCACCGTGCCCACCCCCGAGGCGCTCGCCCGTCTGGGCTACACCCGCGCGGTCACCCAGGAGGTCGTCCGGCTGCACGCGCCGAACGCCTTCCTGATGCGCACCGCGCGCGAACCGGTCGAGCTGGGCCGGTACCGCATCCCGGCCGGCACCGAACTGCTCTACAGCCTCACCGCGATCCACCGCGACCCCGCCCTGTACCCGGAGCCGCTCCGCTTCCGCCCCGGCCGCTGGTACGGCGACGGCCGGGCGCCGGGCGCGGCCGGCGGCGGGGGTGCGGTCCGGCAGGCGTTCCTGCCGTTCGGGGCCGGCAAGCACAAGTGCATCGGCGAGGCCTTCGCCTGGGCCGAGCTGACCGTGGCCGCCGCCGCCATCCTGCGCCGCTGGCGCCCGACGGCCGTCCCCGGCTCCCGGGCCCGCGAGGTGGTGTGGACGACCGTCCAGGCCCAGGGCCTGCGCGTGCGGCTCGCCGCGCGCGGCGGACGCGCGCCGCACGCCCCCGGCCCGCGCCGCACGCCGTCGGCCGGCCTCGACGACACGCCCGCCCAAAGGATCCCGATCATCGGTCCCCGCCGACCCGAGTCCGACCCCCACCGGCCCGAGTCCGCTCCGCGCGGCCCACGAGGCGCGGGCGGCCCGCTGGGCCCGGCCGGCCCGCGACCGGGCGAGGGCTGTCCGGTGGGCGCCGCCGGTCCGGCCGCCCCCGGCGGAGCGGCCGTCCCGGTCGAACCGCTGCGGCCCCCGGGCTCGGCGGGGCCCCGACGCTCCGCCGTGCTCCCCGCCCAGTCCTCCCTCGCCACCCGCCGGTCCGCGGCCACCGAACGCGCGCACGCGAAGGCACCGCAGACCGCCGCCCGGCCGGCCGAGCACAGCACCTCGCGCACCGGCTCCCCGCGTCCCGGCGGCGCCCCCCGGAGCGTCACGGCCCTCCCCGTGTGCCCGGCCACCTACCTGGGCCCGCTCACCACCCTCGTGCCGGTCACCACGCTGGGACCGCCCGCGATCGTCCGGCAGGTCACCACGGCCGGGCGGCTCGCCGTCGCCCCCCGGCCCGCGCCACCGGCCCGGACCGAGGCACGGCCCTTCCCGGCCGCCCCCCCGGCCGCCCGGCGCGCGCCCCACGCGCTGCGCCCGCAGGACGAGCCGCGCGCGCCGGGCGAACTGCACGCCGCCGAGGCCCGGCACAGCGCATGGGCGCTCGCCCACGGCCTGCTCGCCCCGGAGGACCTCGCCCGCTACCACACCTACGCGCTGCCCGAGCTGATCGGCCACTCGTACCCCCGCGCCCGCGACACCGAGCTGGACCTGCTGATCGACATCCTCGGCTGGTTCACCATCCTCGACGACCGCTTCGACGGCCCGCCCGGCCGCGACCCCGTCGAGGCCCGAGCGATCGTCGAGCCGCTGCTCGCCGTCCTCGCCGGGCGGCCCGTCCCCACCGGCACCTCCCAGCCCCATCTGCTGGACGCCTGGCGGGAGTTGTGGCAACGCCAGAGCGCCCCCATGCCGCCCGGCTGGCGCCGGCGCGCCGCCGTCGAGTGGCGGTCGTGCCTGGAGACCTTCCTCGCCGAGACCGCCCACCGGGCCGCCCGCACCCAGCCCGACCTCGCCGAGACGGTGCGGCTGCGCCGCCATGCGAGCTGCCTCTACCCGTTCATGGACATACTGGAGCACGTCCACGGCGGCGAGGCACCGGCCGGACTGCACGCGGACCCCGCGCTGCACCGCCTGCGCGCCAACACCGCCGACGCGGCGACGCTGATCAACGACCTCTACTCGGCGGACCGCGAGGAACGCCAGAACGTCGCGGCCTTCAACACCGTGCTCACCCTGCAGCGGATCCGCGGCTGCACCCGCAGCCGGGCCGCCCGCGCGGTCGGGGCCAGGATCGCCCGGCTGACGGCCCAGAGCGAGGAGCTGCGCCGCAGTCTGCAGGTGCGGCACCCGGCGGGCGGGTGGTACCTCGACGGCACCCGGGAACTGGTCGAGGGCGTCTACGCCTGGACCAGCACCAGCCGCCGCTACACCGGGGAGGACACCGCGCACTGATCCCGGTCGACGGCCGCCCGGCCGCACCGGACCGGTCCCGGCCGCCACCCGGCCGGGACCGCCCGGAGGGCCCCGGGCCGGGCCTCAGGGCGTCCCGGTCACTTCCGGCCGCCGAGGGCGAACAGCAGCAGGACGAACCCCGCGAACAGGTGGGTGGCGAAGATGTAGATGCCCGCTCGGATCAGCATGGCCTTGCGCCGCGCCTTCTCCTCCCGGGTGGCGGTGTCCTCCCGCCGCTGCTCGCCGGTGTCCTCACTCATGGCCGGGCACTCCTTCGCTCGACGGGCCGGTCATCGGTTGCCCGCGGGCGAGGCCCCGGCCTGCGGCGCCCGCAGCTCGGTGAGCAGCGTGCCCTGGTCGGTGATCAGCTCGGTCAGGATCCGCCGTGCGGCGCGCAGCAGTTCGGCGACGTCCGGCGTGCTCAGGGCGTAGACGACGGTGTTGCCCTCGCGGGTCGCCGTGACCAGCTGGGTGCGGCGCAGCACCGCGAGCTGCTGGGAGAGGTTCGAGGGCTCGATCTCGATCGCGGCCAGCAGCTCGCGCACCGGGCGCGGTCCGTCCTGGAGCAGCTCCAGGACCCGGATGCGCACCGGGTGCCCGAGCGTCCGGAAGAACTCCGCCTTCGCCTGGTACAGCGGGACCGGCATCGTCCGTCTCTCCCTGCTCGTCGCCGGATGGGGTCCGGACGGGCCGTGGATCGGCCTGCTCGGCGGGAAGCATCTTCGCCGCAGATGAAGATTTCTTCAAGTCGTCACGGTCGGCCGGCCGCACGGGGGGAAGGGACGGGCGGAAACAGGGCGGGCCCGGGGTGACTCGCACCCCGGGCCCGCCCACCCCCGTCAGTCCGCTAGGACCGCGTCATCAGCCGGGCACCACGACGTCGATGGTCACCGGAGCCGGGGACCACGGGAAGGTGGCGGCGCTGAAGCTGCCGTGCACGGTCGAGCCGGCCGGCACGGTGCTGGTCAGGCCGGGAACCTTGATGGTGCTGCCGGCGAAGTGGGCCGGGCCGCTGACCGTGCCGAGCGAGGCGCCACCGACGATGTTGCCGGAGGTGCTGGTGATCAGGTCGATGCTCGGCGGCCACGGGGTGCCCGGGCTCGGCGGGCCGGCCAGGCTGACCTCGCCGTACAGCTTGATGCTGTCGCCGGTGATCTCCGCGCACACCCGGGTCGACAGGCCGGCCTGCAGGCCGGAGGCGCCGCAGGTCACGGTGGTGCCGGTGGTGGTGGTCTGGGCCGCGTTCGCCTGGGCCGGGACGGCCAGCAGGGCCGCCGCGCCGGCGATGCCGGCCGCGGTCAGGGTGAGTCGGTTCATCCGCATGATTCCGCTCCTCCGCTTTCTTCTCTTCGTTCTCATGGGCATCCCAGTGCCACATGTGACATGTCACATGTGGCACGTCGAAACTCTGACAGCTGAATCGAATGCCGAAAAGGGCGAAGATCCAAACAGTTGATGATCAGACTGGAAACTGGCCTTGGATGGCGTGATCAAGGGCCTTGACCAGTGCCGATGTCTCCCGCTAGTCCCCGAGCGGCAGCCGGTCCGCCCCCAGCCACCGGGCGCTCTCGATCGCCATGTCCATGAACGCGAGCGCCTCGGCCCGCCGGACGAACGGGTTCGGGTAGTGCGAGCGTCCCCGCCCGCCGGCGCGGATCCGCAGGCACTCGTCCACGATCCGGTGCCACCGCTCGTCGAACACCGCCCGGGCGTACTCGCCGGCGCCGCGCTTGGAGGCGATCCGCCCGGTGGCCAGCGTGTAGTGCAGCCGGCTCACCCCGAGCACGCCCCAGACCGGCCCCGACCCGTTGAGGCAGGCCAGCCCCGGGCGCGACACCAACCGGGAGGAGCGCCGCCACCACGGACGCCAGTACTCCTCCAGGTTGGCGACCGTCCAGCCGGCGAGCTCCTCCGGGTTGGTGTCGATCATCAGTTCCTGGGCCCGCGGCCCGCACAGCGTGACGCCGTGCCGCGCCAGCGTGTGCCAGAGCACCGGCGTGCGGTCCGATGCGACCCGGTGCCGGACCGTCCCCCCGAACACCTGCGGACCCGGTGGCGCCTGCGCGGGCGAGCCCGCCAGCTCGTCCCAGGTGAGGTAGGGCCCGTCGAAGGCCGGGCGCGGATGGCGCACCGCGAGCAGGGCGTGCGCGCGTTCCAGCGCGCCGAGCTGCTCCGCCGTGACCGGATCCGCGGTCACGGCCACGAAGTCGATGTCGCTCCGTGCCGGGTGGAAGTCGTCCAGGGCCGTCGAACCGACCACGTACAGGCCCTCGACCAGCCCGGGCGCGGCGGCGTCGACCAGGGCCAGGTAGGCGTCGGCGATCTCGTGTACGAGAGGGTGCACAGTCACGGCGGAAAGCCTGCCATCAGGATGACCCTCCGTGTCCGCTCGTTTCCGCTGAGGATCGGCGCGTGTTGATCGCTCGTGCACCCTCTTCGCGCCACCCTCGCCCCTTTTCGCGCCACCTCCGCGCCACCCTTGCCGGCCTCCGTCACCCGGGCCGCCCCGCGTCAGCGTGTGGCGGCACCGGCCAGGGCGAGCTCGTAGCGGCTGTGCCGGATGACGGGCCGCTCGGCCGCGGGTCCGCCCGGGGCGCCCGCCACCTGCACGTCCCCGCGATGGGCGAAGCCGCGCGACTCGTAGTAGGCGCGCAACCGCGCGTTCGTCGCCACGCAGTCCAGCCGCAGGAAGCCCGCCCCGCGCGCCCGCGCGGCATCGGCGGCCCAGTCGAGCACGTGCCCGCCGAGCCCGGCCGCCCAGCGGCGCACGGCCAGGCGGTGCACGTAGCCGGCCGCACCGGCGGCGTCCGCCCACAGCGGGTCCGCCCAGTCCAGGGTGACCGTCCCGGCCACCCGGCCCCGACCGGCAGGCTCGTCCCCGGGGCCGACGACCGCCAGCCAGGTCTCCCCGCGGGAGAGCGCTCCCGCGATCCGGGCGGCCTCGAAGCGTGCGGGCCACTGTGCGATCCCGCGCGAGCCGAGCCATCCGGCCGCATCGTCCAGGACCTCCAGCACCTCGGCCGTGCGGTCGGGTCCGGCCGGTTCGAGGACCACCTGTGCGCGATTCCAGTCCATTGCCATGGCACGCATGATCGCAGGCGAGCGCGGGCCGCCGGAGGTCGGGCGCCCCCGGGAGGACGGGCACCGCGGGAGGCCGCGGACCGCCGGTCAGGAACCAGTCAGGAGCCGGTCAGGAGCCGGTCAGCGAGGCGCGGAGGGCGTCGACGCGGTGGACGGCCTCGGTGAACCCGGCTTCGTCGAGGCGGCCGCTGTCGAGGGCGGCCGCGAGGGCCGCGACCGCGGCGTCGCCCTGTCCGACCTCGCGGCCGGAGCAGAGCAGCAGGTCCATCCCGGCGTCCGCGGCGGCGACGGCCCGCTCGCCGGCGTCACCGAAGGAGGCGAGCGCGCCGGCCTCCAGGGCGTCGGTGATGGTCACCCCGCGGAAGCCGAGCCGCTCGCGCAGCTCACCGTGGACGACGGTGCGCGACAGGCCCGCCGGGCGGTAGGCGTCCAGGGCCGGATAGACCGCCCAGGAGGCCATCACCAGCCGGACCCCGGCCGCGATGGCGGCGCGGTACGGCTCCTCGCCGCGCTCCCGCAGGTCCGCGAGCGGGACGGGGAGGACGACGGGTTCGGCATCGGTGTTCGCGCCGGCCGGGGCCGCGCCGAGGCCGGGGAAGTGCTTGGCCGTCGCGGCCACCCCCAGGCTCTGCTGCGCGGCGAGGAAGGCGGAACCCAGCTCGGCGACCACGTCCGGCTTCTGGCTGTACGAGCGCTCGAAGTGGTCGATGAAGTTGTCGGGCGCGTCGAAGACGTCGAGCACGGGCGCAAGGTTGACGTTCAGGCCCGCCCCGCTCAGGGTGCGGGCCGCTCCGGCCCCGGCGCCGGCGGCCGCGCCGGCCGGGTCGGGGGCGAGGCCGGTCTGCTTGGCGGAGAGCTCCGGGGCACCCGTCAGCCGACGGATCCGGCCGCCCTCCTGGTCGGTCATCAGCAGCAGCGGCGCGGCGGACGGGGCCTCGGCCGCGGCCTGCCGCAACTGGCCGACGGCCGTCTGGAGCTGGGGCAGCGAGGGGATGTTGTCCTTGAAGAAGATGACGCCGGCGGCGCGGCCCGCGCGGACGGTGCTCAGCAGTTCCGGCGGCGGGGTGGGCCCCGGGTACGAGTAGACCACCCGCCGGCCGGCGAGCTGGAGCGCATCGGTGGTGGACACGGGGGTGGTCCTCTCCGTAGGGGTGGAGCGGGTCGGAGCCGTCGCCGCGGGTCCGGTCCCCTCGCCGGTGGGCTCCGCCGCCGCACCCCGGACGGGCGGGGCGAGCGGGGAGAGCGGGGTGGACGAGGCGGACGGGGCGAGGGCGGAGAGCAGCAGGGCGAGCAGGGCGAGACGGATCGTTCGGCGGGATATCGGCATCCGGCCTCCCTCGGTCGTTCGGGTCCGGGCGGTCCGGGGAGCGGCGCGCGTCCGGGTTCGCCCGGGGCACCCGGGCCGCGACGGCGGGGCGGCTGCCGCACGCCCGCCGTCGGCACCCCGCGCGGTGCGCAAGGTGTCACCAGCCTCACCCGGGGAGCGGGCGGCCCGCCTCCCGGAGCAGCCGTCCGAGGACGGCGACGCCCTCCTCGATCTCGCCGGGCGCGACGGCCGCGTAGCCGAGGACGAGCCCGGGCGGGTGCGGCAGCCGGGCGTGCCAGGACAGCGGCTGCACCTTGACGCCACGGGCCAGCGCCGCCGCGGCGAGCTCGGTGTCGGTGCGGCCCGGACCGTCGGGGAAGGTGACCGTGAGGTGCAGCCCGGCCGCCGCGCCGTGCACGACGGCGCCGGGCAGGTGGGCGGCGACGGCGGCGGTCATCGCGTCGCGGCGGCGCCGGTGGCGCGGGCGCAGCAGCCGCAGGTGGCGTTCCAGCGCGCCGGAGTCCATCAGGCGGGCGAGGACGAGTTGCGGCAGTGCCGGGTTGCCGAGGTCGCTGAGCCGCTTGGCGTCGACCAGCAGGTCCCGGTAGCGGGCGGGGGCGAGCATCCAGCCGGTGCGCAGCGCGGGGGCGAGGAGCTTGGAGACGCTGCCGAGGTAGAGGACCTGTTCGGGGAGGACGCCGCGCAGCGCGGGCACCGGCGGGCGGTCGTAGCGGTGTTCGGCGTCGTAGTCGTCCTCGATGACGAGCCCGCCCTCGGCCGCCCACCGGAGCAGCTCGCGCCGGCGAGCGCCGGCGAGCACCACGCCGGTCGGGAACTGGTGGGCGGGGGTGAGCAGGACGGCGCGGGCGCCGGTGGCGCGCAGCGCGTCGACCCGGATGCCCTCGGCGTCGACCGGGACCGGCGGGGTGGCGGTGATCCGGTGGCCGAGGTGCTGCCGGGTGCCGAGGGAGCCCGGGTCCTCGGCGGCGACGACGTCGAGGCCGACCGTGCGCAGCACCTCGCCGGCCAGGGCGAGGGCCTGGGCGGCCCCGGCCACGACGAGGACGTCCTCGGGGTCGGCGCGGATGCCGCGGTTGCGGCCGAGCCAGTCGGCGACGGCGCGGCGCAGCGCGGGGGTGCCGCGCGGGTCGCCGTAGCCGAAGTCCCGGGCGGCGAGGTCGTGGAGGACGGCGCGTTCGGCGCGCAGCCAGGCGGTGCGGGGGAAGGCGGCGAGGTCCGGGGCTCCGGGCGAGAGGTCGATCCGGGCGGGGGCGTTGCGCAGGGTGTCGAAGCCGGCCGGGACGAGCGGGCCGTCGAACGGCGAACCGGGCGGGGACGCGGCGGCGGAGGCGGGCACGCGGGTGGGGGCGGGGACAGCAGGCGGCTGGGGCGCCGAGGGGCGGGGGAACGGGTCGACCACGACGGTGCCGCCCCTGCCCCGGCCGGCGATCCGGCCCTCCTCGGCGAGCCGGCGGTAGGCGTCGGTGACCACGCCCCGGGAGACCCGCAGGTCGGCGGCGAGCAGGCGGGTGGCGGGCAGGCGGCTGCCCGCCGGCAGCCGGCCGTCGGCGATCGCCTGCCGCAGCCGGCGGGCCAGCCAGTCGGCGAGTCCGCCGGCCGGGGCCTCGCGGGGGTCGAGCTGGAGGAAGTCGGCACCGGCCGTTGTGGACCTGTCGGGCGACCGCTCATTGGACCTGGGCACCGGTCCATTGTGCCGGGAGGGTGGAGGCATGACCACGAGCACCCCGCAGTCCGCCGCACTCCGCCCCGAGCCGGCCGCCGAAGCCGACGCCGCCCCCGACACTGGCTACGTGCACGGCTACTCCCCCACCGAGGCCCGGCGCCTCGGCGAGCAGGCCGACACCCTGGCCGCCCTGCTGCACGCCGGCACCGCCTACCCGGCGGGCAGCCGGGTCCTGGAGGCCGGGTGCGGCGTCGGCGCGCAGACGGTGCACCTGCTGACCGCCAACCCCGGCGTGCTGCTGACCGCCGCCGACGTCTCGGCGGACTCGCTCGCGCGGGCCCGGGACCGGGTCGCCGAGCAGCTGCCCGGCGCGGACGTCCGCTGGCACCACGGCGATCTGCACCGGCTGCCCTTCCCCGACGGCTCCTTCGACCACCTCTTCGTCTGCTTCGTCCTGGAACACCTCGCCGACCCGGTGGCGGCGCTGGCCGCGCTGCGCCGGCTGCTACGGCCCGGCGGCACCGTCACCGTGATCGAGGGCGACCACGGCTCGGCGTTCTTCCACCCGCGCGGCGAGGCGGCGCAGCGCGTCGTCGACCAGCTGGTCCGGCTCCAGGCGGACGGCGGCGGGGACGCCCTGATCGGGCGCCGGCTGTACCCGCTGCTCACCGGCGCCGGGTTCCGGGACGTCGTGGTGGGACCGCGCACGGTGTACGCGGACGGTGCCCGGCCGACGCTGGTGGAGGGGTTCACCCGGCGCACCTTCGTGGCGATGGTCGAGGCGGTGCGGGCCGAGGCGGTCGCGGCCGGGCTCACCACGGCGGAGGCGTTCGACCGGGGCCTCACGGAGCTGCGCCGCGCGGCGGAGCCGGGCGGGACCTTCCACTACACCTTCTTCAAGGCGGTCGCGGTCAACCCCTGAGCGGCGGTCACCCGGGGCCGTCGCCGAGGGTGGCGAGCACCGTCCGCAGGGCGTCGACGAAGGCGGCGGTCCGCGCCTCGTCCAGGCCGGCCAGGACGCGGCGCTCGGTGGCGAGGTGGTCGGGCAGGGCGCGGTCCATCAGGGCGTACCCCTCGTCGGTGAGCGCGACCTCGCGGCTGCGGCCGTCGGAGCCGCTGGGGGTCCGGGTGACCAGGCCGCGGGCCTCCAGCCGGTCGAGGCGCTGGCTGATCGCCCCGGAGGTGACCATCGCGGACTGCATCAGGCCGGTCGGGGTGAGCCGGTACGGCGGGCCGCTGCGCCGCAGGGTGGCGAGCACGTCGAAGGAGGCGGCGTCGAGGTCGTGCCGGGCGAAGGTCTCCTTCAGCTCGGCGTCGACCAGGCGGCTCAGCCGCTTGAGGCGGCCGATCACCTCCATCGGGGAGACATCGAGGTCGGGACGCTCCGCGCCCCACTGCCGGACCACCCGGTCCACATGATCTTCGCGCTCTGCCATGCCCTCCACCCTAAACGATGCCTTAGCGGTGAGATACCTCACAGCGCCCATCCGCCCACTCCCCACCCAGATTCCTTAGCGCTGAGATACATTGGCTTAGTGCTAAGGAATCGACTCGCCATCGTGCTGCTGACCGCCCTCGCGCCCGCCATCTGGGGCTCCACCTACCTCGTCACCACCGAACTGCTGCCGCCCGGGCGGCCGCTGCTCGCCGGAGTGCTCCGCGCCCTGCCCGCCGGACTGCTGCTGATCGCCCTCACCCGCCGCCTGCCGAAGGGCAGCTGGTGGTGGCGCTCGCTCGTCCTCGGGGCCCTGAACATCGGCGCCTTCTTCGCCCTCCTCTTCGTCGCCGCCTACCGCCTGCCCGGCGGCGTCGCCGCCACCGTCGGCGCCGTCCAGCCGCTGATCGCCGCGGGCCTGTCGGCCGCGCTCCTCGGCGACCGCCTCTCCGCGCGCACCCTCGTCTCCGGCATCGCCGGCGTGACCGGGGTCAGCCTGCTCGTGCTGCGCGCCGACGCCCAGCTGGACGCGCTGGGCGTCGTGGCCGCCCTCGGCGGCGCGGTGGTGATGGCCACCGGCGTCGTCCTCTCCAAGCGCTGGACCTCGCCGGCCCCGCTGCTGGCCACCACCGGCTGGCAGCTCACCGCGGGCGGCCTGCTGCTCCTTCCGGTCGCGCTGCTGGTCGAAGGACCGCCGCCGTCCCACCTCACCGGCGCCAACCTGCTCGGCTACGGCTACCTCGGCCTGATCGGCGCGGCCGTCGCGTACGCGCTCTGGTTCCGCGGCATCCGCGCCCTGCCGCCCACCTCGGTCACCTTCCTCGGCCTGCTCAGCCCCGTGGTCGCCACCGCCCTCGGCTGGCTGGTGCTCGGCCAGGACCTCGCGCCCGTCCAGGCCGTCGGCGCGCTGATCGTGCTCGGCTCGCTCGTCGCCGCGCAGACCCAGCGCCCGAGCGCCCCGTCGAAGGTCGTCGCCGGGGCGCCGGCCGCGGCTGCCTCCGGTACCCGCGGCCGCCAGACCGTCTGACCGTCCCCCGCCTCCCTCCCGACCGACCCCGAGGAGAACTCCCCATGCGCATCACCGTGTTCGGCGCGAACGGCAACGTCGGCAGCCGGGTCGTGGCCGAGGCCACCGCCCGCGGCCACCGGGTCACCGCCGTGCTGCGCGACCCCGCCGGCCCGCACCGGCTCCCGCCGACGGTCGCGACCGCCACCGGCGACGCCCGCGACCCCGCCGACGTCCGCCGCCTCGCCGCCGGACAGGACCTGCTGGTCGCGGCCACCCGGCCGGCCCCTGGCCACGAGGACGAACTCGCCACCGCGACCAAGGGCCTGCTGACCGGCCTGGCCGGAACGGGCGTGCGGCTGCTGGTCGTCGGCGGCGCCGGCAGCCTCACCCTGCCCGGCGGGAACGGCGTCGCCCTGGTGGACGCCCCGGACTTCCCCGCCGCCCTGCGCCCGATCGCCGACGCCTGCGGCGAGCAGCTCGCCCTCTGCCGCGCGGACGCCGAGGTCGACTGGACCTACCTCAGCCCGGCCGCGCTGCTCGAACCGGGTGAGCGGACCGGCCACTACCGGCTGGGCCGCGACGAGCTCCTCGTCGGCCCGGACGGCACCTCGGCCATCTCCATGGAGGACTTCGCCCTCGCCCTCCTCGACGAGGCCGAGCGCCCGGCCCACCACCGCCTCCGCTTCACCGTCGGCTACTGAAGCGTTCCCCGGGAGGGGACCGACCTGGAGCTGACTTACCGTCAAGGGTGGTCCAGGCACCCGGGAGAAGACGGGGGCCTACTGGATCGACCACGACCGTTCCGGCGGCCATGATCGACCCATGACCACGCCGAGCACACGGACCACATCCGCCGCACCCACCGCACCCACCGCAGCCAGCGCACCCAGCGCACGGACCGGCCGGATGCGCCACCCCGGGCTCTCCGCCCTCGGCCGGCGCACCGCGGCGCTGCTCGCCGTCGTCGCGCTGGCCCAGACGGCGGGCACGGCCGGCGCCGTCGCGGTTCCCACCGGACCGGCCCCGGCCCCCGTCCCCGCGCGCTACGCCCACCAGCGACTCGACTGGCAGCCCTGCGCGGACAAGGCCACGCTGGAGTGCGCCACCATGACCGCGCCCCGGGACTGGCACCACCCCGGGCACGGCCCCGACCTCACCATCGCGGTCTCGCGGCACCGCGCGAGCGAGCCCGGCCGGCGGATCGGCACCCTGCTGACGGCCTCCGGCGGCCCCGGCGGCAAGGGCCTGGCGCGCCCGGCGGACTTCGTCACCAAGGCGCCCGCGCTGGGCGCCGCCTACGACGTCGTGGGCTTCGACCAGCGCGGCGTCGGCCTGAGCACCCGGGCCGTCTGCCAGACGCCCGAGGAGTTCCAGGCGTTCTTCGCCGGGGACTTCCGCGACGACACGCCGGCCGACCGGGCCCGGGTGATCGCCGCCTCACGCGGGTTCGCCGCCGACTGCGAGCGGCGCAGCGAGGGCCTGCTCCCCTATCTGACGACCGAGCAGACCGCCCGGGACCTCGACCTGCTGCGCGCTCTGCTGGGCGAACGCCGGGTCAGCTTCTACGGCCCCTCCTACGCCACCAGGATCGGCGCGTACTACGCGACGCTCTTCCCGCAGCGGGTCGAGCGGATGGTGCTGGACAGCAACACCGGCTTCGACGGCACCTGGGAGCGGTTCCAGCAGCGGCTGCCGATGAGCTTCCAGCGCCGGTTCGAGGAGGACTTCCTGCCCTGGCTGGCCGCCCGGGACGCCACCTACCACTACGGCACGACCGCCGCCGAGGTGAAGGCCCGCTGGGAGGCGCGCCGGGCGGCCCTGCGCGAGGCGCCGGTCGTCGACGGCCCGCTCACCATCGGGCCCAACCAGTTCGACAACGGAGCCATCCAGGTCGTCTACCGCGCGCACAACTTCCCCCTCCTGGCCACCGCGCTGACGGCGCTCGACGACTGGCCGAACGCCGGGCCGGCCGCCCGCGCCGCCGCCCGCCAGGCCTTCGAGCAGTACCTCGACCCGGAGTTCCTCGCCGAGTACTTCGCCGTCACCTGCAACGACACCCCGTGGACCCGCGACCTGTCCGTCTGGGCGGAGCGGAGCGCCGAGAGCACCGCGCGCTGGCCGCTGGTCGGGGCCCGCACGCTCGCCTTCGCCGCGGTCTGCGCCACCTGGCCGGTACCGACGGCGCCCCCGGTGCGGGTCACCGGCGCGGGCCTGCCGCCGACCCTGATGCTCAACTCGGTGAACGACCCCGCGACGCCCATCGAGGCCGCGCTGTCCGCGCACCGGGCGCTGCGCGGCTCGCGCCTGGTGACGGTCACCGGCAACGGGGACCACGGCCAGTACCCCGGGCCCAACCCGTGCGTGCGCTCCACCGTGGAGTCCTACCTGCTCACCGGGGCGCTGCCGCCCGGCGACCTCAGCTGCCCTTCGCCGGAGGCGGGCTGAGCCGCGCGCCGGGGTGCGGGAGCTCTCCCGCCACGGCCGGCGCACGCCCTTCGCGATCCCCCGGACGGCGGTGGCCGCCCCCTGACGGCTTGCCCGTGCAGCGTCAACTGATCTGATGCGCAGTCGATTTGACCATCGTCCGAGGGGGACCCGGGAGATGTCACACCGTCCGCTCTCCGCACGGCTCGCCGTCGGACTCACCCTGCTGGGCGCGGCCGCACTCGCACCGGCCGCCGTCTCGGCACCGGCCGCGCCGACCACAGTGGGCGCCGTGTCCTGGGACGCCGACCGGATCGACCTGTTCACCCTGGGCCTCCAGAAGCAGGTCGAGCACCGGTGGTACTCCTGATCACGGCCGCGCCCAGGGCCTGAAGGCGCCCCGGACACGGCCGTCCGCGGCGGATCCTCCCCCCGAAGGACCCGCCGCGGACGGCGTCGGCCGAGGACCGGGCGGCCCTCGGCCGGTCAGGGACGGTCGAGCGTGAGGGAGTTGATCGGCGTCAGATCGGCGTAGACGCCCGTCTCGGCGGCGAGGTCCTCGCCGCAGGCGGTGCCGTTGGAGCCGGTGCACAGGTGGGCGTGCGCCCCGCCGGACTGGTTGTTGAGCACCCAGTGCCGGCCGATCTGGTTGCGGAGGTTGTGGGCTCCGTAGCTCCAGAAGACGTCGGTCGGCGGCCTGCTGGTGTCGGAGTCCTGCGGGTAGATACAGACCGCCCCGTACGGGCAGCCGTCCCAGGAGCCGTCGGCGGCCCGGGCGCCGGAGGCCCCCGCCGTGGTGGCGGCAACGGCCGCGAGGGCGAGCGCGGCGGCGGCGTGCAGGATCTTGCGCATGGTGGTTCTCCCTCAGGTGCTGGTCGGCCCGTTGTCCGGCCGGTGCTCAGCAGCGTAGGGAGCAGCCGCCCGCCCCGGTCCCTGACGGATGACAGGGTGCCGGGGCGGGCGGGCCGGGCGCGGCCGGCGAGCGGAGGGGTCAGCGCTGCGCCGCGAAGGTGTCGCAGCGGGCCGGGTCGCCGCTGCGGTAGCCGGTGGTGAACCAGGTCTTGCGCTGGTCGGAGGAGCCGTGGGTCCAGGTGTCGGGGTCGATCCGGCCGGTGGCCTGCTTCTGGATCCGGTCGTCGCCGACGGCCGCCGCGGCGTCCAGGCCCTGGGCGATGTCCTGGTCGGTGAGGGTACTGATCAGCGGCCGGCCGGTGGAGGCCTGCGGGGTGGTGGTGGCGTGGTGGGCCCAGACGCCGGCGTAACAGTCGGCCTGGAGCTCCAGTTTGACCGAGGCGCTGTCCCGGCCCTGCCGGTCCTGGCCGACCTTCTGCATCGTGCCGGTCAGGTTCTGGATGTGGTGGCCGTACTCGTGGGCGACGACGTAGGCCTCGGCGAACGGGCCGCCGCGCGCGCCGAAGCGGGTGGACAGCTCGTCGAAGAAGCCGAGGTCGAAGTAGGCGCGCCGGTCGCCGGAGCAGTAGAACGGGCCGACCGCCGAGCTCGCCGCGCCGCAGGCGGTGGAGACCCGGCCGGTGAACAGGACCGTCTCGGCGGGCCGGTAGGCGACGCCGGACTTGGGCAGCTGGCCGCCCCAGTAGTCCTGGAGGCTGTTGGTGACGGCGACGATCCGGCAGTCCTGACGGCGGTTGGCGTCGGCACCCGTCCTGCAGGCCTGCTGCACCTCCCCCGCGGTGGTGGTCCGGCCGGACCCGGCGCTCGATCCGCCGCCGTCGGAGAGCCCGAGGATGCTCGGGTCGACGCCGAAGAGCACCGCGATCAGCACGGCGACCAGACCGACCGCGCCACCGCCGATGGCGATCTTCCCGCCGGGGATGCCGCGCCGGTCGTCCACCTGCGAGGTGTCGAGGTCGCCCTGGTCGTCGAACTGCATTCCGGTCCGTCCCTTGTGGTGCCGACGGCGCCCGCGGCGCCGGGCGGCCGGGCCCGGCCGCCCGGCCACGGTAGCCGCTCCGCGGGCCGCCGCCGAAAACGGACGCGCAGGTCAGAACCGGTTCCCCGGGGCAACGGAACGGCCGGTGACCCGCCGTGGCGAGGCCGTCACCCGCTGCCGGGGGACGGAGCGTCCGCAGCCGCGCGCCCGGCCGTCAGGAACACCTCGGCCCGGCGTCGCACCTCCTCCGGGAGGTCCGGCGCCGGGCCGGCCGCCACCCCGCGGAGGGCGGCGGCGAGCCGGGCGGCGAGCTCGGGGCGCGCCGTCCAGACCTCCGGGGCGCAACGACGGGCTGCGGGGCCCCGGCTCCGGAGGAACGGGGGCGGCGGCTCATGACACACCCGCGCCCTCGGCCGGCCCGGGGTCGAGCTGCTGGCACCCGACCACCCGGAGCAGTTCGAGGCGCTCGGCGGTCGTGCTGCCGGGCGGCGCGGTGTGGACGAGCAGCAGCTGGTCCTGGCCCGCGGCGGCCAGCACCTCGCAGTCGAGGTCGAGCCGCCCGACCACCGGGTGCAGCACCGTCTTGCGGCCGCTGCGCCGCACGGCGACGTCGTGCCGGGCCCAGTGGGCGGCGAACTCCCCGCCGGTGGCGAGCAGGCGTGCCACCAGCCCGTCCAGGTGCGCGTCCCCGGGCCGGGCCGCGTGGGCGGCGCGCAGGTGGGCGACGTGTGCGCGGGCCACCTCCTCGTGCTGCTCGGCGGGGAACAGCGCGCGGGCGGCGGGGTCGGTGAACCAGCGCAGGACCACATTGCGCTGCTCCGGGCCCTGCTGCGAGACGTCGCCGAACAGGGCGGCGGCCATCGGGTTCTGGGCGAGGACGTCGCCCACGTCCGACACCACCTGGGCCGGGGTGTCGTGCAGACGGTCCAGGATCAGCAGCAGACCGGGCCGGACGTGGGTGAGCGGGCTGTGCCGGCGCGGCGGCCGGTGGCCGGCCAGGTGGCACAGGTGGTCCCGCTCGTCCTCGGTCAGCCGCAGGGCCCGGGCGAGGGCCGCGACCAGTTGCGGCGAGGGCTGCGGGCCGCGTCCCTGCTCCAGGCGCGCGTAGTAGTCCACCGAGAGTCCGGCGAGCTGCGCCACCTCCTCGCGGCGCAGGCCGGGAGTGCGGCGGCGCGCGCCGGGCGGCAGGCCGACGTCGGCGGGGGCGAGTCCGGCGCGACGGCGGGTCAGGAAGTCGGCGAGGGCCGGTCGGTCGATCACCCTCGTATTCTCCGCCCGCGCGAGCCGCTCAACCAGGGATCGCCGATCCCTGGTTGAGGAGGTCTCTCCCACCGTCGTCGGCGCCCCGCCATCGTGGTGTCCGGGAGGACGGTGCCGGACGGACGGGCGCCGCCCCCGCCGTTGCGCGGGCCGAGGAGCGGGCCGGGGAACGGCCACCTTCAGGGAGTGAGGCAGTGATGACGACGTTTCTGGTGACGGGTTCCACCGGCCAGGTCGGCCGCCGGTTCGTGCCCCGGCTGGCGCAGTGGGCCGGGCCGGGCGCGGTCCGGGTGCTGGTGCGGCAGGACGCGCAGGCGCGGGCGGCCGGCGCGGCGGGGCTGCGGGCGGTGGTCGGGGACGTGCGGGAGCCGGCCGACCGGGCGCGGGCGCTGGAGGGCGTGGACGTGGTGGTGCACGTGGCCGCCGCGCTGCGCGGGGTGTCGGACGAGGAGGCCTTCGCGGTGAACCGGGACGCGACCGTCGCCCTCGGGCGGGACGCGGCCGCGGCCGGGGTCCGGCGGTTCGTGCACACCAGCACCAATCTGGTGTACGGGCGCACGCCGGGCCGCCCGGCCGTGGAGGACGACCCGCTGGCCCCGGACGCGGCCTGGGGTTCCTACGCCGCCTCCAAGGCCGCGGCGGAGGAGGGGCTGCGCGCGCTCGGCGACCGGCTGCCGCTGGTCGTGGTCCGTCCCGCGTTCGTGTACGGCGAGGGCGACCCGCACCTCGCGGACGCGCTGCACTGGGCCGGCCGCTGGCCCTCGCACCAGCGCCTGCCCGTGGTCCACCACGCCGATGTGGCGCGGGCGTTGTGGAGCGCGGCGGTGACCCCGGGGGTGGCGGGGCGCAGTTACAACGTGGCGGACGACGCCCCGGTGACCGCCTGGGACCTGCACGGGATCAACGACGCGCCGCACCCGGCGGCCTGGACCGACCCGGCGTCCTGGACCACCCCGGAGGGCGGCGCCGGGCCCGCGACGTTCGGCGCCGGCGACCCGTGGGAGGGCCAGGTCTCGACCGCCGCGATCCGCCGGGAGCTGAACTGGCGCCCGCTGTACCCGTCGGTGTGGACGGCCCGCGACGCGGGCGCGCTGTAGCAGCCGCCACAGCGCGCCCGCCGGCCCGTCCGGGGTCGGGTCAGATCCGGGTGGACAGCGGCACCGTGATCTGCTTCATCCAACTGCCGGTCGCGAAGTCGCGTGCCCTGACGACGACGCGGTCGCGGTGCACGTCCACCTGGAGCCCCTGGTTGAAGTGGCCGGGGACGGTGACCTCGCCGCCCTGCCCGTTGTCGGCGAAGCCGGTCTGCACGGCGCCGGTGTTGATCACCGAGAAACCGTCGAGATTGGCGGTGCCGGGCACGACGCGGCGCACGTACCAGTCGGAGAGGGTCAGGTCCCAGTGGGTGTGGCCGCTGAAGAGGAACACGTCGCGGTAGCGCCCGAGGAGGCCGAGGAGGCGGTCGGGCTGGAGGTAGTCGCTCAGGTAGATCTTGCTCCGGGTCCCGGAGACGGTGTTGGGCAGCGGGTGGTGGGTGATGACCATGACCGGCTTGCGGCGCTTCTCCCAGTACCGCAGGCGGTCCTCCAGCCACTGGAACTGCGCCTCGCTGATCCACACCTCGTCCCACAGGGACTTGTCGTGGAAGTGCATGTAGCGCTCGGTGCCCAGGGTCAGGACCGGGATGCCGCCGAACGTCGTCTCCGCGTAGACGGCCGAACGCTTGGCGAACCGGTAGAAGCTGCGGAAGAGGGAGTCCTCGGTGGTCCCGTTGGGCCAGGTGCTCTGCGCGAGCGTGTTCGGGTCGGACCACTTGGGGACGTAGAACTCGTGGTTGCCGATGGCCCAGGCGACCTCACGGGGCTTCGGGCCCTGGTCCAGCACCTTCTGGACGTCGGCGTACTCGAAGTCGTAGCCGCGCGGCGTGATGTCCCCGGCGACGGCCAGGCCCGAGGAACGCGGGTTGGTGGCCCTGATGTCCTTGAGGGCCTGGGCGAAGTCGCCGAGGTCGCCCTGGATGTCGCTGATGACGTTGAACGTGGTCACGAGCCCCTCGCCGCCGTCGGCGGGAGCCGCGTGGGCGGGCGCCTGGGCGAGACCTCCGAGCACCAGCGCTCCGGCGGTCGCACCGAGCAGGGATCTGCGTTCCATGGTCTCTTCCTCTCGACTGTCGCGCGGGGCCGGGGGGAGACGTCACCTCCGCGCACTTTGGACCAGACCCGTTATGAATACGCGACCAAGTGGGCAACCAAGTGGGCGGTCAGGTGAACACGCACTGACACCTGGTCGAGGCCCTCGCGCCCGAGCCCGCGTCAGTTACACCCGCGGGTACGGCGGGGGAACCCGCGGGAGACGGCGCCGGGCCACCGGGCCACCGAGGTGGTCCCGACGGCCCGGCGCCGGCCAGCACCCGCCCTACCGG
This sequence comes from Kitasatospora sp. NPDC057965, assembly GCF_042887135.1. Lineage (NCBI taxonomy): Bacteria > Bacillati > Actinomycetota > Actinomycetes > Kitasatosporales > Streptomycetaceae > Kitasatospora > Kitasatospora sp. NPDC057965. The sequence goes on along the minus strand of NZ_JBHVPZ010000002.1, from coordinate 68,554 downwards.
ACGGCGGCCGGTGCCGGGGCGTACCCGGCCGGCCGGGTGGTGAAGGTGCCCCGGCCCTGGGTGCGGCTGCGCAGGGCGGTCGCGTAGCCGAACAGCTCGGCGAGCGGCACCACGGCCGTCACCACCGCCGTCCCGCCGCGCGGGGACGAGCCCTGGACGCGGCCCCGGCGGGCGGCGAGGTCACCGAGGACCCCGCCCACCGACTCCTGCGGCACGGTCACCGTCACCTCGGCGACCGGTTCCAGCAGCACCGTCCGGCAGGCCCGCAGGGCCTCGCGCAGCGCCAGCCGGCCGGCGGTGCGGAAGGCGAGCTCCGAGGAGTCCTTCGGGTGGGTGGCCCCGTCGGTCAGCACGACCCGCAGGCCGGTGACCGGGTGGCCGCCCAGCGGGCCCTCCGCGAGCGCGTCCCGGCAGCCCGCCTCGACCGCTTGGACGTACTCCTTCGGCACCCGCCCGCCGGTGACGGTGGACGCGAACACGAATCCCCCTTCCTGCTGCCCGGCCGGGCCGTCCAGCGGCGCCACGTCGAGCACCACGTGGGCGAACTGGCCGGCGCCGCCGTCCTGTTTGACGTGCCGGTGGACATGCCCGGTGACCCCGCGTTCCACGGTCTCCCGGTGGGCGACCTCCGGGCGGCCGACGGCCACCTCCAGTCCGAGCCGGCGGATCCGCTCCACCGCCACCTCCAGGTGCAGTTCGCCCAGCCCGGACAGCACCCGCTGCCCGGTCTCCGGGTCGGTGCGGACGACCAGCGACGGGTCCTCCTCGGCGAGCCGGGCGAGCGCGACGGCCAGCCGGTCGGTGTCGACCGTGCGCCGCGCCTCGACGGCCACCGTCACCACCGGCACCGCCGCGACGGCCGGCTCCAGGACCACCGGTGCGCCGGGCGCGCAGAGCGTCGCGCCGGCGCGCGCCGCCTTGACGCCGATCACCGCGACGATGTCCCCGGCCACGGCCGTGTCCGTCTCGGTGTGGTTGTCGGCCTGCACCCGCAGGATCCGGGCGATCCGTTCGGTGCGACCGGCGCCGGCGTCCAGCACGGTGTCCCCCTTGCGCAGCGTGCCCGCGTACAGCCGCAGGTAGGTGAGCCGGCCGGTGGCGGTGACGTTCACCTTGAACACCAGCGCGGTGAGCGGCCCGCCGGGATCGGCGGATCGTTCCACCTCCACACCGTCCGCCGTGCCGTCCGCCGTGCCGACCGCGGCGCCGCGCACCGCCGGGACGTCCAGCGGTGACGGCAGGTAGGCCGTGACGGCGTCCAGCAGGGGCTCGATCCCGCGGTTGCGGTAGGCCGAGCCGCACAGCACCACCACGGCCTCGCCGCTGCGGGTGAGGTCCCGCAGCGCCGCGGCCAGGGTCGCGCCGGAGAGCGCCGAGTGCTCGACGTACTCCTCCAGCGCGGCCGGATGGAGCCCGGCCACCGCCTCGTCCAGCAGCCGGCGCCGCCGCTCGGCCTCGGCCCTCAGCCCGTCGGGCACCGTCCCCTCCCGGAAGCCGTCCCGGTCGGGGCCGTCGTCCCAGGTCAGGGCACGCATCGTCAGCAGGTCGACCACACCGGTGAAGCCGCCCTCCCGTCCGATCGGCAGCTGTACCGCGAGCGGGGCGGGGTGCAGCCGCTCCCGGACGGAGGCGACGGCAGCGTCCAGGTCGGCACCGGCCCGGTCCATCTTGTTGACGAACGCGATCCGTGGCACGCCGTGCCGGTCGGCCTGGCGCCAGACGCTCTCGCTCTGCGGTTCCACACCCGCGACGGCGTCGAACACCGCGACCGCCCCGTCCAGCACCCGCAGCGAGCGCTCGACCTCGTCGGCGAAGTCGACGTGGCCGGGGGTGTCGATGAGGTTGATCCGGTGGCCGTCCCAGACGCAGGCGACGGCCGCCGCGGAGATCGTGATGCCCCGCTCGCGTTCCTGCGGGTGGCAGTCGGTGACGGTGGTGCCGTCGTGGACCTCGCCGCGCCGGTGGGTCTCGCCGGTCAGGAAGAGGATCCGCTCGGTGACCGTGGTCTTGCCCGCGTCCACATGGGCGAGGATGCCCAGGTTGCGGACGGCGGCGATGGTGGTGGTGACGTCGGTGCGCATGGCCCGGTGCCTTTCGAAGCTCTCGGGAGGAGAAGGGCAGCGCGATTGCGGCGGCGACGGCGACCGGCGGAGGGTGTTCCCGCGCCCGGGTCAGAAGGTCGTCGCACGCCCCCGGTGCCGGCCGCGCAGCGGGCACCGGAAGCACGAGGACACCAGGATCACCTCGAACCGGGACGAGGGGACGACGGCAGCGGTGCGGTGGCGCACGACCGGTCCTCCCTCGACTCGTCACGGCGCGCGCCGCCGCCGGAATCCCGGGCGGCGCGCCTCTGGGTGTCGAGTGTAGGAACCGGCCCGCCCCGGGTCACCCGGTTTTCCCTCCGACCGGCCGTCAACCGGCGGCGACGGAAGGGGAGGTCATCCGCGCCGTCCGAGCGCCTTCGTCCGGACAGCGCCCCGACCCGGGCCGGGGCCGTCCCCGGCCGCCCGGCGTCGCCCGGCGGGCGGGGCTCCGAAGACGGTCCCGAGGGCGACCCCGGCCAGGACCAGCAGCAGCCCGGCGTACTGGAGCGGGCCGAGCGCCTCGCCCGCCACCGCCGTGCCGAGCAGGACGCCGGTCAGCGGGTTGAGCAGTCCCACCAGCCCGACCGTCCCGGGCGACAGCCGGCGCAGGCCGGCGAACCAGACCGTGAAGGCCAGCCCGGTCGCCACCACCGCCACGTAGCCGAAGGCGAGCAGCTCCCGCCCGGTGGGCACCGCGGGCGCGCCCTCGACCACCGCGGCCGGCGGCAGCAGGACCAGCCCGCCGGCCACCAGCTGCCAGGCGGTGGTGGCGAGCACGTCCGGGCCGTCGCGCCAGCGGCCGGCCAGCACGTAGCCGAACGAGGAGACGAGCATCGCCGCCGCCGAGGCGGCCAGGCCCGCCTGGGAGACCGGTTCGGCCCGGGTCAGCAGCATCAGCCCGACCCCGCCCAGGCCGACCAGCGCGCCGAGCAGATGGGCCCGGGAGGGACGGGCGGCGGTCAGGGCCCAGGCCAGCAGCAGCATCGCCAGCGGTGAGGCCGCCATCACCGTGGAGGCGACGCTGGTGGCCAGCGACTGCGAGGCGATGTAGAGGAGGACGAAGAAGCCCGCGGTGTTGAGCAGCCCGAGCAGTGCCGACCGCCACCACCAGGCCCCGCGCGGCAGACGCGGGCGCAGCGCCAACAGGAGCAGTCCGGCCGGCAGGGCCCGCAGCGCGGCGCCCCACAGCGGGCGGTCGGCCGGGAGGAACTCGCGGGTGACGTAGTAGTTGGCGCCCCAGGCCACCGGCGCGACGGCGGTCAGCAACACCCACCGAAAACTTGCTTCCATGGAAGACAATATAACTTCCCGGGAAGTCATCGGGCTAGGATGCCGGACATGGAGCACAGCCGAGACAGCCACCCGACGGATCCGGCCCCCGACCACGTCGCCCTCATCCAGGCCGACTGGGGCCGTGAGCGGCCCGACCTCGACGTCTCCCCGCAGGCGGTGATCGGACGGCTGCACCGGCTGGCCGGCCGGCTCACCGACGAGCTCTGCCTGGTCTACGGCCGCTACGGGCTGGGCGAGGGCGAGTTCGACGTGCTGGCCGCGCTGCGCCGGGCGGGCGCGCCGTTCGAGCGGGCACCCGGGGAACTGGCCGCCCGCACCATGGTCACCACCGGCGCGATGAGCAAGCGGATCGACCGGCTGGAGCGGGCGGGCCTGGTCACCCGCCGGCGCAGCGAGGCGGACGGGCGCGGCCGCGTGGTCGCCCTCACCGAGGCGGGCCGCCGGCTGATCGACGAGGCGTTCACCGCCCACATGCGCAATGAGCACCGCCTGCTCGACCTGCTCACCCCCGAGGAGGCGGCCGCACTGGAGGGCCTGCTGACGACGTGGCAGCGGCGGCTCGACCACAGCGAGGGCCCGACGGGGAAATCCGGATGATCCGACCGGATCCCGCACGATAGCGTCGCGGGGTGACGAACCGGACCTGGGACCTCCTCCTGCTCGGCGGCGCCTCCGGCGTCGGCAAGAGCCTGGCCGCCGCCCGCATCGCGGCCGGCACGGGCGCCTTCGTCGTCGAGTTCGACGACGTGGTCGCCGCCGTCCAGGAGCTCACCACCCCCGAACAGCACCCCGCCCTGCACCACTTCGGCGAGGGCGGCGCGGTCGAGGAGCTGACGCCCGAGCGGGTGCTGGACCTCCAGATCGCCACCGCCGAGGCGCTGGAGCCGGCCCTGCTCGGGGTGGTGCGCAACCGGCTGACCGTCCCGGTCCCCGCCGTCGTCGAGGGCGACTACCTCACCCCGGCCGGCTGCGCCCGCGCGCTCGCGCTGGGCCGGGCGGCGGGGCGGGACGTCCGGGCGCTGTTCCTGCACGAGGGCGACGCCGCCCGGATCACCGCCAACTACGCGGCCCGCGAACCGGGGAGCGGCGTGCAGGCGGACCGCGCCGAGGTCAGCGCCCGGTACTCGCACCGGCTCGCCGCCGAGGCCCGCCGGCACGCGCTCCCGGTGGTCGACTGCCGCCCGTGGTCGACGCTCGCCGACCGCGTGGACCGCGCCCTGGCCGCCGCGGGCGACTCCCCCGGCGGTCAGATCAGCGTGTAACCACCGCTGCGGAAGGTCGAACCGACGTTGCTGCAGTAGGCGTAGGACCAGACCCCGCCCGAGCGGGTGGCCCCGTACACCACCTGGTTGTTGGCACAGACGGCCCAGGCGTAGTAGCTGCGGGTGCCGTCGCAGGCCACGCCGTAGCTGACGTAGTTGCTGTACGTCGAACAGGTCGCCACCCGGGCGGGCGCGGCCGTGGCCGGGACGGCGGCGAGGACCGGGACGGCGAGGGCGGCGGTGGCTGCGACGGCCGCGGCCGCGGTACGGATGCTCATGACTTCCCCTCCGATGGGGCTCGTTGACGAGGACGGGGTGGTGCGCGCTCCACTGTGCGCCCCCGGCGGGCGTCGAACTCTGCAGCAGGACGGGAAACCGGCGATCCTCACCACCCCTGCCCGGACGTCCTGTTGTGTCATGTTCCCGAGAGGAATGGGGCTTTTGTTCGCGCGGCCGAACGGGTCGGTTCACCGACGCGTGGTGTGAAGGTCTTTCGTGGACGATTGGCTGCCGTCGGCTCGGTGATCATGCTCCCGGGCCGCGCCGTCCAGCGGCGCCCCGTGCCACCGACCGCGTCCTGCGCTCGCACCGGCGGCACACACGTCCCGTAGCAGTACGAGGAGCTGAACCACCGATGTCACCGCCCGTCACCCCCACGACGACCGCCCCCGTTCCCGCACCCGCCGCCGCACCCGGGGCGCGCCGCCGCCGGCGGCCCGCCGCGGTGGTCGCGCTCTGCGCGCTGGTCGCCGCCGGCCTGCCCGCCCTCGCCACCTCCACCGCCTGGGCCGCGCCCGGCGGACCGGCCACGGCCGGCGCCGAGGGCACCGCCGCCGACCCCGGCCTGGTGCTCGACCGCCCCGGCGAGTCGGTCGTCACCCGGCGCGAGGTCACCCCGATCGCCCCGGGGCTGACCATGACCGCCTTCGACCGGCTCGGGACGACCGGCTGGCTGCGCGGCAAGGTCCTGGTCGCCGACCTCGCCACCAAGGGCCTGAGCGTCGACTACCTGTCCTCCGGCCAGGTGACGACCCGGCAGACCGTCACCGACATGGCCCGCGGCGCCGGGGCGGTCGCCGCCATCAACGGCGACTACTTCGACATGAACGCCTCCGAGGCGCCGCTCGGCGTCGGCGTCTCCCGCGAGGGCGGCCTCGTGCACGCCCCGATCGAGGGCTGGAACCAGGCCGTGACCGTCGGCACCGACGGCCTGGCCCGGATGGCCGAGGTGTTCCTGGAGGGCCACGCCGCGCTGCCCGGCGGCCGCGAGCTGACCCTCGACGGCGTCAACACCTACGGCCTGCCCACCGACGGCGTCGGCCTGTTCACCCCCGCCTGGGGCCAGGCCTCCCGGGCCAAGGTCGCCGGCGGCTCCTCGGAGGTCGTCGAGGTGGAGCTGCGCGACGGCCGGGTCACCGCCGTCCGCGAGCAGCCGGGCGCCGCCGTGCCCGAGGGCGCCACCGTGCTGGTCGGCCGGGAGGCCGGCGCCCGCGCGCTGCGCGAGCTCAAGCCCGGCGACCAGGTCTCCACCGGCTACCGGCCGCGCGCCTCCTTCGGCGAGGTCGCGGTGGCGGTCGGCGGCTACCAGGTGCTGGTCCGCGACGGCGTCGCGATGCGGCCCGGCGAGAACGACGGCAACGAGCCCAACGCCCGGACCGCCGTGGGCTTCTCCGCCGACAACAAGCGGATGTACCTGGTCACGATCGACGGCCGGCAGGCCGACAGCCCCGGCATCAGCCTGCCCGACCTCGCGGTGCTGATGCGGGACATGGGCGCGCAGAACGCGCTCAACATGGACGGCGGCGGTTCGGCGGCGATGGCCGCCCGGCTGCCCGGCGCCGCCCGCGCCGGCACCGTCAGCAGTCCGTCCGACAACGGCGGGGAGCGTGCCGTCGCCAATGGGCTCGGCCTGTTCTCCGCGCCGGGCTCCGGCCAGGTCAAGGGCTTCCGGGTCCGGCCCGCGGAGACCGTGGACACCGCGACCCGGGTCTTCCCCGGCCTGCACCGCACCGTGCGCGCGCTGCCGCACGACGAGACCTTCGGCCCGGTGGCCGGCGCCACTCCGCCGGTCCGCTGGTCGGCCGCGAAGGGCACGACCGGCGGCGCGACCGGCGGCGCGTCGGGCAGCGGCGCCGTCGAGGTGTCCGGCAAGGGCACCGAGGCCGTCGTCACCGGCCGCACCTCCGGCCCGGCCGCCGTCACCGCCGCCGCCGACGGCGCCGAGACCGCCACCCTGCCGCTGACCGTGCTCGGCGCACCGGTGCGGATCGCCGCCGGCACCGACCCGATCGGTCTGGAGGGCGCCGGCGCCACCGCGAAGATCGCCGTCACCGGATACGACGCCCAGGGCCACGCCGCCCCGGTCGAGGCCGCGGACATCACCGTCACCGGCGGCGCGGGCGTGGTCGGGACCTCCGCCGCCGACGACGGATCGATCGCCCTCAAGGCGCTCGCCGACGGCACCTCCGCCACCCTCAGGCTGACCGTGGGCGGCCTGGAGACCGCCGTCGCCGTCACCGTCGGCATGACCGAGAAGCCGTTCGCCGACTTCTCCGACGCGGCCGCCTGGAAGTCCGGCAACGACCGGGCGCCCGGCGGCGGCATCGCCCCGGCCGCCGGCCACGACGGCGGCAAGGGCCTGCGCCTGACGTACGACTTCACCAAGTCGACCGGCACCCGCGGCCAGTACGCGATCGCCCCCGAGGGCATCGTGCTGCCCGGCCAGCCGCGATCGATCACGATGTGGATCGAGGGCGACGGCAACGGCGCCTGGCCGCGCATCCAGTACCGCACCGCCGCCGGCGTCACCGCCAACCTGGACGCGCCGATGGTCACCTGGACCGGCTGGCAGAAGGTCGAGTTCCCGATCCCGGCCGGTGTGCAGTACCCGCTGACCTTCCAGCGCTTCCGGCTGATGGAGACCGGCGCCGCGCGCTCCTACACCGGCGCGCTGACCCTGGCCGACCTGCGGGTCAAGGTGGCGCCGGACGTCGAACTGCCGGTGCGCCCGCGGGTCACCGACCCGGTGGTGCTCACCGACGGCACCGTGGACGGCAGGCCGCTGCGGGTCGCGGTGATGTCGGACGCCCAGTTCATCGCCCGCGCCCCGGAGAGCGACATCGTGCAGGCCGCCCGCCGCACGCTGCGCGACATCGCCGCTGCCAAGCCCGACCTGCTGGTCATCGCCGGCGACCTGGTCGACGAGGCGAGCCCGGCCGACTTCGCCCTCGCCCGCAAGGTGCTGGACGAGTTCGACCAGCTCACCGGCCGCAGCATCCCCTGGCACTACGTGCCCGGCAACCACGAGGTGATGGGCCCCGGCACCATCGACAACTTCAAGGCCGCCTTCGGCGAGACCAGCGAGGTGTTCGACGTCAAGGGCACCCGCTTCATCACCCTGAACAGCTCGCTGGGCTCCTTCCGGGCGAGCGGCTTCGACCAGATCGCCAAGCTGCGCACCACCCTGGACGCGGCCGCGCAGGACCCCTCGGTCACCGGCCTGCTGCTGTTCGACCACCACCCGACCCGCGACCCGCTGCCCGACCAGGGCAGCCGGCTCGGTGACCGCAAGGAGGCCGCGCTGGTCGAGCAGTGGCTGGCCGGCTTCCGCGCGGGCGGCAAGTCCGCCGCCATGGTCAGCGGCCACGTCGGCGCCTTCCACGCGAGCAGCGTCGACGGCGTCCCGTACCTGATCAACGGCAACTCGGGCAAGGGCCCGGCCGCCGAGCCGGACCGCGGCGGCTTCACCGGCTGGACGATGCTCGGCATCAACCCGGCCGCCGGCAAGGTCACCGACCCGTACGCGGTGCCGGACGACGCCTCGGCCTGGCTGCGCGCCGAGGTGCGGGCCCGCGCCGACGCGGTGCAGCTGACCGTCCCCGAGTCGCTCGGCCTGCTGGACTCCGCGCCGGTCAGCGCGACGTTCACCCAGGACGGCGAGCGGACGGTGCCGGTCGCCTGGCCGGTCACCGCCCGGTGGGGCGGCCGGGGGGTGTTCGTCGGCCCGGCCGCCAAGGCCCCGCACGGCAGCATCGCCGCGTACGACCCGGCCACCCGCACGCTCACCGGCCTGCGGCCGGGCAGCGCGACGCTGAGCGTCACCGTCGGCGGCGTGACGGCGGAGCGCGCGCTCACCGTCGGCTCCGTCCCGGCGTGCACCACCACGCTGCGCGGCACCCAGAAGAAGCTCGCGGTCACCTCCGGCGTCACCTGCCTGGACGGCGCGACGGTCACCGGCCCGGTGCTGGTCCAGCCGGGCGCGGCGCTGGTCGCCACCGGCTCGACCTTCAAGGGCCCGGTCTCGGCCCGCGGCGCGGCGGCCTTCGTGCTGACCGACTCCCAGGTGTCCGGCCCGGTCGCGGTCAGCGGCTCCACCGGCCAGGTCGCCCTGCTCTGGTCGACCGTCGAGGGCCCGGCCCACCTGGCCCTCAACACCGGCGGCACCGCCGTCGCCGGCAGCACCGTGCGCGGTCCGCTGGACTGCGCGGGCAACACCCCGGCCCCCGGCAACGGCGGCCACGGCAACACCGTGAACGGCCCGAAGGGCGGCCAGTGCGGCGCCCTGTGACGCCGCCGTCCCGTTCCTGACCCCGGCCCGCGCGGCCGCCACCGCCTCGACGGCGGCGGCCGCGCGGGCCTTCGGCGTTCCTCCGGTACTCCTACGCTGTTGCTCAAGCCCGTGTCAGCGGTTCACAGCCCCCAGAACTCCCCGCTCAGCCCCACCGAGCGCAGGTGGTCGGCGGCCTCGGCCGGCTCGCGCCGGGTGTACGGCGAGCCGAGCCGGCCCTCGTACCAGTGCGCGGCGAGCCGCCAGAGGGTGGCCAGGTCGAGGACGGCGCCGCGCGGGTGGCCGGTGACGGCGAGCCAGTCGTCGACGCAGTCGGTGGAGCAGAACAGCCGCTGGTGGGCGCAGGTGTGGACGACGTCCTGCCACATCCGGGCGGCGGGCACCAGGAAGTGCGCCACCTGCTCACCCTCCGGCGGGGCCGACCGGGTGACGGTCCAGGCGTGCGCGCGCCCGCAGGCCGGACAGGTGGTGGCGACCAGCGCCGGATCGGCGCCGGGCACCAGGTGCGGCAGCGCGAAGGAGTCCCAGGCGCAGCCGCCGAACCACAGGGTGGCGCCGGCCATCACCGAGAAGCCCAGCGGCACGGCGGAGAACGGGTGGGCCATGACGATCGTGTCGTCGGGGCCGAGCGCCAGGTGCCGGGCGTCCGCGAGCCCGCGCAGGCCGGCGCGGATCTCCGGTGCGGTGACGCCCAGTTCGGCGGCCAGCCGGTCGTGCCCGGGGGCCCGGCCGGTGGCGGCGAAGGCACGGTAGACCGCGAGTCTCAGCTCTTCGGTGTCCATGCCGTCAGCCTGCCACGACCGGTTCCGGCTCCACTCCCTGAGGGCCCGTCAATCCGCCGTCCCCTCGGCCGGCCAGGCTGTCGTGGGTCTCCCGGTGGGCCAGCACCTCGGGCATGTTCTCCTCCGCCCAGTCCTTGATCGCCCGCAGCAGGGGGAGCAGCCCGGCACCGAGTGGGGTGAGCGCGTAGTCGACCCGGGCCGGGACCGCCCCGGTGACCGTCCGGGTCAGCAGGCCGTCCCGCTCCAGGGCGCGCAGGGTCTGGGTGAGCATCTTCTCGCTGACCCCGGCGAGGCGGCGGCGCAGGTCGCTGTAGCGCTGCGGCCCGTCGGCCAGGGCGTTGACGATCAGGCTGACCCACTTGTCGCCGATCCGCTCCAGCAGCTGCCGCGCGGGGCACTCGGCGAGGTAGGCGTCGTAGTCGGCCCGGGCGGCCGAGCGGCGCTGGGCGGCGGTCGTGGTCGCCATCGGCTCTCCTCTCCGTACGGTACGCACTCACGGGTGCGTACTTCCCGCAGGGAAGCAACTCTCCCTAGGTTGGGTGCCGTTGGCAAGCCCCGCCGGCCGCCGCGGGCGGTGGCGGCCCCTGCTGGAAGGAGAGCGCGATGCGCGCCGTGGTCGTCCGCCGGTTCGGCGGTCCGGAGGTCCTGGAGCTGGTCGAGGTGCCCGTCCCCGAGCCGGGGCCGGGCCAGGTGCGGGTGCGGGTGGCGGCCGCCGGGGTCAACCCGGTGGACGCGGTGACCCGCGCCGGGGTGCTGGCGCAGGCCGGGCTGATGGCGCCGCGGGAGGTCGTCGGGATCGGCTGGGACGTCGCCGGCACGGTGCAGCGGATCGGCCCCGGGGTGTCCGGGTTCGCGGTCGGGGACGCGGTGATCGGGCTGCGCGACCGGCTGGACGTCCCGCTCGGCGGCTACGCCGACGCCGTGGTGCTGGACGCCTCGGCGCTCGCCGCCGCGCCGCCGGGCGTGCCGGCCGTCGAGGCGGCGACGCTGCCGCTCAACGGGCTCACCGCCCTCCAGGCGCTGGACCTGCTGAACCTGCCGCCCGGGTCGACGCTGCTGGTCACCGGCGCGGCGGGCGCGGTCGGCGGCTTCGCGGTCCAGCTGGCGGCGCGCCGCGGACTGCGCGTGGTCGCGGTGGCGGGCGAGCGGGACGCCGGGCGGCTGCGGGAACTGGGGGCGCGGTGGTGCCTGCCGCGCGACGCACCCGACACGGCCGCCGAGGTCCGCGCGCTGGTGCCCGGCGGCGTGGACGGCGCGCTGGACGCGGCGCTGCTCGGGGTGGCGGCGCTCGGCGCGGTGCGCAACCGGGGGTCCTTCGTCGCGCTGTCGGCGGGTGCGGCGCCGCCCGGGCTGCGCGGGATCCGGGTCGTGCACGTCTGGGTGGCGGCGGACGGCGCCGCGCTCGCCGGGCTCGCGGCCCTGGCCGCAAACCGCGAGCTGGCGCTGCCGGTGGCCGGCACCCTGCCGCTGGAACGGGCCGCCGAGGCGCACCGCCGGCTGGCGCGGGGCGGTCTGCGCGGGCGGCTGGTCCTGCTGCCCTGACCGCGCAGCGGCCCGGCCCCGGGACGCCGCGCGGTCCGCGGGGCCCGCGCGGGCTGGCATGATCGCAGGATGAACGACCGAATCATCGCCGCCTGTGACGGGGCGGCCAAGGGGAACCCGGGCCCGGCGGCCTGGGCCTACGTGGTGGCCGACGGTGCGGGGGTGCCGCAGCGCTGGCAGGCCGGCCCGCTTGGGCGCAGCACCAACAACGTGGGCGAGCTCACGGCCCTGGAGCAGCTGCTGGCCGCCACCGATCCCGCCGTGCCGCTGGAGGTCCGGCTGGACAGCACGTACACCCGCGACGCGGTGACGAAGTGGCTGAAGGGCTGGAAGCGCAACGGCTGGAAGACCGCCGCCGGCAAGCCGGTGGCCAACCAGGAGCTGATCCAGCGGATCGACGGGCTCCTGGAGGGACGCGAGGTCGCGTTCGTCTACGTGCCCGCCCACCAGGTGGACGGCGATCCGCTGAACGCCATCGCCGACAAGGCCGCCAGCGACGCCGCCCGCACCCAGGAGGCGGCCGGCGGGACCGCCGCCGACCTGCCGGTCCCGGACCCGGTCACGAGCGCCCCGGCGCGGAGCCGTCGTACCGCCCCCGCCACGACCTCGTCCACGGCCTCGGCCAAGCGCCGGACCTCCACCGGCTCCGGCGGCGCGCCGACGCTCTCCGCCCGCTTCCCCGGCACCTGCCCGTGCTCCCGCCCGTACGCCAAGGGCGACAAGATCACCAAGGTGGGTACCAGCTGGGGCCACCTGGAGTGCGCGGCCACCCGGTCCTGAGGCGGGCCGCTCAGGAAACGTCCCGTCCCCGGCCGGCGCGGCGGACCCGGAACCAGGCGACGGCGGCCGTCAGGCCGACCGCTCCGCCGACCCCGACCTTCACGGCCCCCTTGGCGAGCAGCCGGCCGAGGCCGGGGACGGTCCAGCCCAGCCAGTGCAGCACGGCCAGCAGCAGCGCCGCGCCGCAGAGCCCGGCCAGCACCGTGACCACCACGGCCGCCCCGACGGGCAGTTCACGCTCGGTCACAACAGGATCCTTCGCCCCCGGGGTGTCCATGACGGCGAGTCTGCCACGCGGACACCCGGGGTCGGACCCCGCCGATCGGCCGGCCCGGTCCCGGGGTTCAGCGCCGGGCGCGGTGGGTGTCGCCGACGTGCTCGCCGGTCTCCTGGTCGGGGAAGCTGACGGCGAGGGTGACCCGGTACTCGTCGACGTCGTCGCGGTGACCCGGTACCCGCGCCCAGGCCAGCGAGTGCACCTCGGCCTCGGGCGCCTGCCGGCACCAGGCGGCGGCCTCTTCCAGGGCGCGGGCCGCCGACCGTCCGGTGCAGACCACGGCGGTGTAGGCGGCCACCGCGAGGTCGCCGCCGCTGCGGCCGTCTCTGGAGGCGGAGCGGACGGCGGCCGCCGCCCGGGTCAGATCACGGGCGAGGTCGTCGACCACCCGGGGCGGCGCGGGCAGGACGGCCGGGGCCTCCACCACGGTCTCCGGCAGGTTGGTGCTCATCTCTCAGGGCCTCCGTCCCAATGGGCATCCGCTCGGTCGCGCGCCCCGCCCCGTCCCGGGATCCGCATGATCACGGGCAAAGGATGCCGGGCCGCCGTTCCTGGCATGACCACTTTCACCAGAACGTCACCCGTCCGGGGAAGACGCCGTCCCGCGCTCGACACCGGACCGGCCGCACTGATAATGAGGGGCCCGGACATTCGGGCAGGTCAGCTCGCCCCGGCGCGGGCGCCGCCCGGAGCCCGGCCGCACGTGCGCGTACCACCCCCGTGCTCCGGACCGCCGTCCCGGGCGCCCCGGCGCGCCGGTCCCGCGGCCGGCCGACGACCCGCTCGCGCCCGTGACGGAGCCGTCCAACTCCTGTAGCACAAACAGGAAATCGCGGGCCGCCCGACGCCGTAGGATCCTGCCACGTCGCCGCCCGCCGCACCGGTGGGCGCCATCGGAGGGGGTTCCATGGACCGCAGGTCACCGATCATGTCCGGCCGCCGGTACGGCTGGCTGCCCGCGCTGGCCCTCGCGGCCGTCGCGGTGGCCGGCTGCTCCTCCTCGGGCGGCGGCTCGACCACGGCCGCCTCTGCCCCGGCCACCACCGCCGCCGCTCCGACGACCACCGCGGCCGCGCCCGCCACCACCGCGCCGGCCACCGCCGCCCCGGCCCCGACCGCGACCACGGCCGCCCCCACCGCCGGCACGCCGGCCGGTACGCCCACCGGCACCGGCAAGCGCCCCACGGACGCCTGCACCCTGCTGACCTCCCCCCAGGTGGTCGCCGCCGTCGGCACCGGCGGACCGTTCACCGGCACCCACCCCGATCCCAAGAACGGCAAGCCGGTCTGGGGCTGCACCTGGGGCTCCCGGCAGTCCTTCGCCCACATCCAGGAGATGGACCCCGCCCTGTTCACCTCGCTGAAGTCCAACCCGGAGTTCACCTCCACCCCGGTCCCCGGTACCGGCCAGGACGCCTACCTGCTCCGCGACAAGAACGGCCGCCGTCCCGAGGTGAACTTCCTCACCGCCGACGGCCACGCGTACTCCGTCGAGGTGGTCAAGGACCGCGGCCCGGGCGACGACGTCAACGCCGACGCCGAGGCGGCCGCCGCCACCGGACTGGCGCTGCTGCTGTCCAAGGGGGTGTAGCCGCCGCACCTCCGCCCGGCGCAGCCGGTTCCCCCCGGGGCGTGAACGGGGCGGGCACGGTGGTGCCGGGCGGCCGCGGGTGCGGGACGGTCGTTCGCACAACGACGCCACGGCGCCGTTGTCCGTACTCCCCCCGACAGCCAAGGCGGATCGCATGAGCCGATCTCACCCACCCGCGCGCGTCACCGGACCGGCCCCGGACGCCCCTGATCCCGTCCGACTCCTCCGGCCCTTCCGCCCCGCCCGACCCGCCCGGCCCGGCCGGCCGCCGCGGTCGGCGGCGGCCCTGCTCTCCGGGCTGGCGCTGCTCGTCCCGGCGCTCGCCGCCGGCGCGCTCGGCGGTGCGACGCCCACCCGGGCCGACAATCCGACCGTCTCCGTCAACAATCTGCGCACCGCCTGGGACGCCGCCGAACCGGATCTCGCCCCGGCCAGGGTGTCCTCTTCCGACTTCGGTCGCCGCTGGTCCACCGCCGTGGACGGCGCGGTGTACGCCCAGCCGCTGGTGGCCGGTTCGACCGTGGTGGTCGCCACCGCGACCAACCACGTCTACGGCGTCGACGCGGCCGACGGCCGGATCCTGTGGCAGCGCTCGCTCGGCGCCCCGGTGCCGGCCTCCACCGCGTGCCTCTCCCCCGGCACCGGCGTCATCTCCACCCCGGTCTACGACAAGGCGAGCAGGACGGTCTACCTGGTCTCCAAGTCCGGCGACGGGGGCGGCGCGCGCTTCTCGGTGCACGCCCTGGACACCGCCTCGGGCGCCGAGCGCGCCGGCTGGCCGGTCGCCGTCGAGGGCTCGGCGGTGAACAGCCCCGGCGTGCCGTTCGACCCGGCCACCTCCGCCCAACGGGCCGGACTGCTGCTGCTGGACGGCGCGGTCTACTTCGGGTTCGCCTCCGACTGCGGGGTCGGCACCTACGTCGGCACGGTCGCCGGCGTCAGCACCAGCACCCGCAGACTCACCCTCTGGTCCACCGAGTCCGGCTCCGCCTCGCAGAACGGGGGCGTCTGGATGAGCGGCGGCGGCCTGGTCTCGGACGGCCCCGGGCGGATCTTCCTGGCCACCGGGAACGGCGCGGGCGACGGCGCCTCCCCGCCGAAGGGCCCCGGCGACCGGCCCGGCGGCCACTTCGCCGAGTCCGTCGTCCGGCTGGGCGTCGCCGCCGACGGCAGCCTCGCCCCACGGGACTTCTTCAGCCCCACCGACAACCGGGCGATGGACCACGGGGACATCGACCTCGGCTCCGGCGGCCCGGCCGCCCTGCCGTCCGGTTTCGGCACCGCCGCGCACCCGCGCCTCATGGTGCAGGTCGGCAAGGACGGCCGGATCTTCCTGCTCGACCGGGACCGCCTCGGCGGCATGGGCCAGGGCCCGGGCGGCACCGACGGCGTGGTCGGCACCACCGGCCCGTTCAAGGGCGTCTGGGGCCACCCGGGCGTCTGGGGCGGCGACGGCGGCTACGTCTACCTGGTCGAGAACTACGGTGCGCTGCGGGCCCTCAAGTACGCGGTGGACGGCGCCGGGAACCCGCGGTTGACGAGCGCCGCGACGAGCGCCGAGGGCTTCGGCTACGCCTCCGGCTCACCCGTCGTCACCTCCAACGGGACGGCCACCGGCTCGGCCCTGGTGTGGACCGTCTACTCGGGCACCGGACCGGGCGGCCAGAACGGCGAACTGCGGGTCTACGACGCGCTTCCGGTCAACGGCACGCTCGCCCTGCGGCGCAGCTTCGCGCTCGGCACGGTGACCAGGTTCTCGGTGCCCGCGACGGACGGCGGGCGGGTGTTCGTCGGCACCAAGGACGGCCACCTGCTGGCGTTCGGCCGCAGCGCCTGACCCGATGACGGCTCCCCCGGGAGGCGCCTTGGAGGCACCACCTGACAGACCCTCTGTCGGCCCACTCGACACGGCACTTCCCGCGCGGCACACTCGACACCGGTTTGCCGCGCGGGCCCGGTCCGGCCGCGGAGCCCGTCGCGTCACCCGTTCGAGCGCGTTTGGCACGCTGTCGCGCGGGTTGGCCCGGCGGGCGGGCCCGGCGGCTCGTAGCGTCCTGCTCCAGGGGCCGCCGGGCCCCGAAGCCCCGAACCCCACTTCACCGAGGAGGGCAACTCCCATGAAGTCCACGCTCACTGCCCCGCTGACCGCCACCACCGCCACCACCCCGCCGGCCGCCGCGGCGGCCCCGGCCAAGCCCGTCTGGTCCGCCCCGGCGGTGGAGTGCCACCGTACCGGCGCCGAGGTCACCGCGTACGCCGCGCGGACCACTCGGTGACCCACGCCCCCACCGGCGCTTCCACCACCGCGTCGACCCGCGAGGAGTTCGCGGCCAGGCTGTACGGCCTGCGGGGACGGTACTGGGACACCCACCCGTTCCATCTGCGCCTGCACTCCGGCGGCTGCACGCCGCCGGAGCTGCGGCGCTGGGTCGCCAACCGCTGGTACTACCAGCTGGTCCTGACCCGCAAGAACGCCGCGATCATCGCCAACTGCCCGCTGCCGGAGGTCCGCAGGGAGTGGACCCGGCGGCTCGGCTACCAGGACGGCCCGCACGAGGGCGAGGGCGGGCTGGCCGACTGGCTGGTGCTCGCCGAGGCCGTCGGCCTGGACCGCGCCGAGGTCCTGGACGAACGGCACGTGGCCCGCGGCACGCGCTTCGCCGTCGACGCCTACCTGAACTTCTGCCGGACCCGGCCGTGGACCGAGGGCGTGGCGGCGGCGCTGACCGAGATGTTCTCGCCCGACCACATGGCCGACCGGGTGGTCGCCTGGCAGAAGCACTACGACTGGATCGACCCGGCCGGCTACGCGTACTTCGAGCACCGGATCCCCGACGCCCGCCGGGACAGCGCGCAGACCCTCGATCTGGTGCTGGACCACTGCGTGACGGCCGAGCAGCAGCGGGCCGCGGTGGACGCGCTCGCGTTCAAGTGCGAGGTGCTGCGCGCGATGCTCGACGCCGTCGACTACGGGCCGGAGGGCGCCGCGCCGACCGGGCCCGCCGCACCGGCGGAGACGTCGGTGGCCGCCGGGACCGCCGGGACCGCCGGGTGAACGCCGCACCCGCCGCCGCGGCCCCCGGGCTGCGGCGCGGGGTGCGGCTGGTCGACGACCCGGTACGCCAACAGGCCGCGCTGCTCTACCCGGAGGGCGTGCTGCTGCTCAACGCGACCGCCGCCGCCGTGCTGCGGCACATCGACGGCCGGCGCGACGCGGCCCGGATCACCGCCCGGCTCGCCGAGGAGTACGAGGGCGTGGACGCCGGCCAGGTGCTGGCCCTGCTCACCGACCTCGCCGCGCGCCGACTGCTCACCCTCGACGGCACCGGCGCACCCGCCGAGCCCCACCCGGCGGCCGGACTGCCCGGCGCCGCCACCGGAAAGCGGGCGCCCGCCCCGCTCGGCCTGGTCGCCGAACTCACCCACCGCTGCCCGCTGCAGTGCTCCTACTGTGCGAACCCGGTCGAACTCATCCGGCAGCGCGACGAGTTGGACACCGAGCAGTGGCTGCGCATCCTCGACCAGGCGCGCGGCCTGGGCGTGCTGCAGGTCCACCTCACCGGCGGCGAACCGCTGCTCCGCCGCGACCTGGCCGTCATCGTCGCGCACGCCCGCGGCCTCGGCCTCTACACCAACCTGATCACCAGCGGTCTGCCGCTGGACGGCCCGCGCGCCGCCGAACTCGCCGCGGCGGGGCTCGACCACGTCCAGCTCTCGGTCCAGGACGCCGATCCGCACCGGGCCGACACCATCGCCGGACTGACCCGGCTGACCGGCCCCACCGGCCACGAGCGCAAGCTCGCCTCGGCCGCCCTGCTCACCGGCGCCGGCCTGCCGCTCACCGTCAACGCGGTGCTGCACCGGGACAACGTCGCCCGGCTCGGCGCCATCGCCGACCTCGCCGTCGAGCTGGGCGCCGACCGGGTCGAGCTCGCGCACACCCAGTTCTACGGCTGGGCGTGGGTCAACCGGGCCCACCTCGCGCCCGACGACGAGCAGGTCCGCCGGGCCGAACGGGACGTCGCCGAGGCCCGGGCGCGGCACGGCGACCGGATCGAGATCACCCACGTGGTCGCCGACCACCACGGCGGCACCGCGAAGCCGTGCATGAACGGCTGGGGGAACGAACAACTGGTCGTCGCACCGGACGGCGCCGTGCTGCCGTGCCTGGCCGCCGCCCAACTGCCGGACCTGGTGCTGCCGAACGCGGTCACCGACGGGCTGGCGGCGAGCTGGCACGACTCGCCCGCCTTCAACCGGTACCGCGGCACCGACTGGATGCCCGAACCGTGCCGCGGCTGCGCGCTGCGCGAGCAGGACTTCGGCGGCTGCCGCTGCCAGGCCTTCCAGTTCACCGGCGACCCGGGCGTCACCGACCCGGCCTGCCGGTTCTCCCCGCACCACCACCTGGTGCGGGGAGAACCGGACGCGGAGCCCGCGCCGGCACCGGCACCGGTTCCGCGCCGATTCACCGCGCCGGTCCCGCCCGTCCTGCCCGCACCACCGGTCCGGCCCGCCGGTCGGCCCGCCCCGGACCCGGCCTGAGGAGCACCCGCTGAAGATCCGGATCCTCGGCACCGCCGCCGGCGGCGGCCTGCCCCAGTGGAACTGCGGCTGCGCGGGCTGCGCCACCGCCCGCCGCACCGGCGCCGTCCGCAGCCAGGACTGCCTGGCGATCAGTGCCGACGGCGCCGCCTGGTACCTGGTCAACGCCTCCCCGGACCTGCGCTCCCAGCTGCTCGCCGCGCCCGAGCTGGCGCCCGCGCCGGGCACCCGGGCCACCCCGCTGCGCGGTGTGCTGCTCACCAGCGGCGAACTCGACCACACCCTGGGCCTGGTGACCCTGCGGGAGGCCGCCGAGCTCTCCGTGCACGCCACCGCACCGGTCCGCACCGCGCTCCACGAGGCGTTCCCGGTCGGCCCGCTGCTGGCCCCCTACACCAAGGCGCACTGGCACACCGTCACCGCGGGAACGCCCGTCGAGCTGGCCGGCGGGCTGGTCGCCGAGCCGCTGGCGCTCGGCGGCAAGCGCCCCCGCTACGCCGCCGACCCGCTCGCCCCGGCCGCCGGCAGCCCGTCCGACGACCCCTCCGGCAGCCCCTCCGGCGAGCGGACGGACTGGGTGGTCGGCTACCGCTTCACCGAGGCGGACGGCCCGGCCCGCGCCGTCTACGCGCCCGGCCTCGCCGCCTGGACACCCGGCCTCGACCGGTCGGTGGCCGACGCCGACGTGGTGATCCTGGACGGCACCTTCGCCACCGACGACGAACTCGCCGAACGCACCGGCGGCGCCCGCACCTCACGCGGCATGGGACATCTCGCCGTCGCCGACTCGCTCCCCGAACTGGCCCGCCGGCCCGGGCCGCGCTACCTCTACACCCACCTCAACAACACCAACCCGCTCGCCCACCGGGGTTCACCGGAGGCCGCCGCCCTGGCGCCGGCGCTGGCGGCGGCGGGCGCGGCCGTCGCCGAGGACGGGATGCTGCTCGACCTGGGAGGTTCGCCGCCCCGGACGGCCGTCTGACCGCGTCCGGTCGAACGCGGCCACCGTCCGTTCACCGAACGGTGGCGCCCGGGATCGTCCCCGGACACCAAGCCCCTGTCGGATCGTCGTGATACTAATCATTCCGGTAGCGACGGCTGTCATGCACCGGCGGGCACGATGGTGACAACCCGTCCGTTCCCGGGGGGACCGGACGGTGACGGGAGGGGCACGGCATGGTGAGCAGGAACGGCGAGGCCGCACGGGACGGCGGGAAACCCGCCGGAACCGGGGAGCGACGGGCGGGCCGGACGGCCGGCCGCCGACTGCGGCTCGGCAAGCGGGTGACCGGGATGCTGGCGGTGTTCACCGCGCTCGCGGCGCTGACCGGTTCTCAGACCGGTCTCGGCTTCTCCCCGGTCGCCGCGGCGGGTGCCGCGGAGGCGCTGCCCGGCACGGCCACGACGGTCCCCGGCGGCGCGGCCGACGGCAGCACCGCCTCGCCCTTCACCACCGGCATCCCCGCTCTTCCCGGCACGCTCGGCACCGCTCCGGTCGACGGCGGCGGCACCCTGCCGCTGCTCCAGCCGCCGCTCTCCCCGCTCACCTCGCCCTTCGCCGACCCGCTGCGCACCGGGCCGTCCCTGCCGGAGACGGTCTTCGCCGCCTACCGCAAGGCCGAGGCCGCGCTCGCGCAGCGCTCGCCCGGCTGCCACCTCCCCTGGCAGCTGCTCGCCGCGATCGGCGAGGTCGAGTCCGGCCAGGCCGGCCGCGGCGCGGTCGACGCCGCCGGGACGACGTTCCGCCCGATCCTCGGCCCGGTGCTGAACGGCGCCGGCTTCGCGGCGATCGCCGACACCGACGGCGGGCGCTACGACGGCGACGCCGCCTGGGACCGCGCCGTCGGCCCGATGCAGTTCATCCCCTCCACCTGGGCGTCCTACGGAGTCGACGCCAACGGGGACGGCAAGGCCGACCCGAACAACATCTTCGACGCCTCCGAGGCGGCCGGCCGGTACCTGTGCGCGGGCGGCCGCGACCTGTCCGACCAGGCCCAGCTGGACCGGGCGATCCTCGGCTACAACCACTCCAACGAGTACCTGCGCACCGTCCGGAACTGGATGGCGCACTTCGGCAGCGGCAGCCCGGTCACCACCCCGGACCGCCCGGGCACGGTGAGCCCGCTCGCCCCGCTCCTGCCCGTCACACCGCCGAGCCCGCTCGCGCCGGTGACGCCGAGCCCGACCACCGGCGCGCAGCCGACCCCGGAGCAGGGTTCCGGCCCGACCACGACGCCGTCCGGCACGCCGTCCACGGCGCCCACCGGCACCCCGACCGGCGCTCCGTCGCCGAGCGCGACGCCCTCCGGCTCGCCGTCGTCCTCGCCCTCGGAGCAGCCGGGCACCACCCCGCCGACCACGCCCGGCACCACGCCGTCCGGCAGCGCGAGCCCCTCCGCGAGCGCCACCCCGACCGACACGCCCAGCACGACGCCCAGCGCGACGCCGACCACGACGCCGTCCGGGACCCCGTCGACGACACCGAGCGGCACCCCGACCGGTACCCCGAGCGCCACGCCGACGGGGACGCCCACCGAGACGCCCACCGGCTGCGCGACGCCGACGGGCGCCCCCACCGGCACCCCGAGCGCGAGCGCCAGCCCGTCCGCGAGCGCCAGCCCCTCGGCCACGCCGAGCGCGACCGCCACCCCGACCGGCCCCGGCTGCCCCACGCCGACCGCCCCTTCGGCGGCCCCGACGGCGGCGCCGTCCGACTCCGCCTCCCCGAGCGCCGCGCTCTCCCCCTCGGCCGCCGCCCCCTCGGCGCACTGACCGGCCCGGGCGGACCAGCGCCGCGACATCGGCCCGTCTCCCGTTCGTCCGGGAGGCGGGCCGACGCGCGCGGGGCAGCCGTCCCTCAGCCGTCCTCCGACCGCTGCGCCCCCTGCGATCCCTCCGACTCCTCGGCCCGCCCGCCCGCCGGGTCCTCCTCGCCCTCCTCGTCCTCCTCGTCCTCGCCGTAGACGATGCCGGCGGCGCGGTCGCGCTGCTCCTGCACCCGCAGCGGCACGTCCGGGTCCCAGTCCGAGGTGCGGGGAAGCTCCGGCCCGTCCGGCCCGAGGCGGACCACCGGCTCCACCCGGACCAGCCGGAACCGGCGGTCGGCGGCCCGCACCTCGTCGGCCCGCTCGGCGTCCAGCCGGTCGGCGGCCTCCGCGTACCGGGCCAGCTCCTCCTTCCCGAGGTTCGGGTCCAGCCGGGGCGCGAACTCGCGCAGATAGGCGGCCAGGCTGTCCCGGGCGCCCTGCGGGGTCTCGCAGGCGCCGGTCATCGGCCCCCAGCGGCCGTTTCGGAACTCCGCGACGGCGCAGTGGACCGGCAGGACCAGCACGTTGGGGTAGAGGTGCGAGGCGAGCCGTGCCTCGGCCCGGACGTCCTCCGGGATGAACCGGCCGGTCGGCACCAGCGTCATCAGGTCCAGCCGCAGGATCCCGTCGACCAGCGTGACGCCGGCGGCCGGGTCGATCACGAAGCCGTTCACCCGGGAGGGCACCCGGTACCCCTCGCCGACGGCGGCCGGGTCCGGGTCGGTGGGCCGGGGCGGCTCGATCCCGTCCGGGCCCGAGCGCAGCACCTGCTCGGCCCGGAAGATCCGGTAGTCCCGGCCGGCCACCGAGATCTCGTCGAGCGCCTCCCACTCCAGCCGCTCGTAGGCCTCGGTGTAGGCGGCGCGTTCCTCGTCGCCGAGCGGCCGGGGGGCGGCCAGGCTCGTACCCGGTTCGGCCACCGCCCAGGCCCGGAAGGTGTGCCCCAGCTCGTCCCTGGCCGCCTGCGGGGTGATGGCGTGGAACCCGAGGATCTGCCAGGCGCCCGTGTCGGTCCGCTCCAGGCAGCCGAAGACGGGCGGCATCATCATCAGGTCGGGGTACTTCTCGCGGGACGCCCAGGCTTCCAGGCCGGCCACGGCGGCGACCGGGTCGTCGGTGTGGGTGACCCGGATGGTGAGGTGCTCGGGCAACTGCACAGCGTCATCGTCCATGCGGCCAGTGTTAGCGGACGCGCGGAGCGCACCGCACGGCTATCGCGGAAACTCCACCCGACCGGGCACGGCCTGCTCCCGGCACCGCCGACGGGCACCGCCGGAACGGCCGACGGCCCACCCGGGTCCCCCGGACGGGCCGTCGGAGCCCTCGCTCAGAGGTGCTTGACCAGCTCCGGCATGAGGTCCTGGAAGGTGCGCCCGCTGGCCGGCTGCCCGATCGCGGTCATCTGCCAGCCGCCCGCGGCGCGCTGCACCTTGGCCATGATCTGCGCGGTGTACGCGCCGCCGCCGGTGAGCGTGTAGCGGGCCAGCTCGGCACCGGTCTGGGTGTCGACCAGCCGGCAGAAGGCGTTCTCGACCTCCTGGAAGGTCTGGCCGGTGAACGAGTTGACGGTGAACAGGATCTGGTCCACCTCGGCCGGCACGGCGGTGAGGTCGACGGTGATGGTCTCGTCGTCCGTCGCGTCCCCGGCGCCGCCGGTCAGGTTGTCGCCGCTGTGCCGCACCGAGCCGTCGTTGCTGGTGAGGTGCTGGAAGAAGACCACGTCGACCGGCTTGCCCGCGGCGAACAGCACCGCCGAGGCGTCCAGGTCGATGTCCTGGGCGGCGAACAGCTTCGCGAGGAAGCCCTTCTTCTGCGCGGCGCGCCAGCCGAGGCCCATCCGCACCACGCCCAGTCGGCCTCCACCCGGCTTCTCCAGGCTCAGCTTCTGACCCTTCGCCAGCGAAACGCTCATCGCGCCCTCCTCGTTGCTCGCCTGCGCGCCTCGAATCTACAGCAATGTAGATCTTTTCCGCGCCCCGCGTACGCCCTCGTCCCGGGACACCTGCATACCCCGCGGACGCGCCCGGGAAGCGAATCCCCGGCCGTCATCGGGCCCGGCCTCCCGCGGGCCCGGCCCTACGCCCGCTCCAGGCGGACCAGGGCGTCGATCGCCTCCGCCTCGCCCACCGGGCGGCGGACCCCCTCGGCGCGGACGGTGCGCAGCCCGGCGTCGGCCAGGTCGGCGAGGACGTCGTCGGGCGTGAAGAGCACCGCCGGGTCCTGGGGACCGCCGACCCCCTCGGTCAAGTTGCCGGAGTCGTGTCCGACCACCAGCAGGGTGCCGCCGGGGGCGAGGGCCGCGGCGGCACGGCGCAGCGCAGCCCGGCGATCCGCGGCCGGGAGTTGGAGGTAGGCGACCAGCACCAGGTCGTAGCCCTCGGGCGGGGCCTCGAATGTCCGGGCGTCGCCGTGCCGCCAGGTGAGGCGGTCGGCGACCTCGTCGGGCAGCGCCGCGGTGAGCCGTTCGGCGCGGCCGAGGGCGACGGTGGAGAAGTCCAGGCCGGTGACCTCCCAGCCCAGAGCGGCCAGCCACATGGCGTTGCGGCCCTCCCCGGCGGCGAGGTCCAGGGCGCGCCCGGGGGTGTGCCCGGCCAGTTCGCGGACCACCCAGCGGTTGGCCTCGGTGCCCCAGACCAGCTCGCTGGCGGCGTAGCGGTCGTCCCAGGCGCGGCTGTCCATGACCCGTTCTCCGTTCGACGCGGGACCTCTCGGGAGGCCACCGTACCGGGCCGGCGCTCCGCGCACCGGTCGTACGGCCGCCGACCATCCGCCCACCGGACCCCCTTGACGGCGAATATTGGTCCAGTCCAATCTGTGATGTCGTGACCGCGGCGGCCTCCGGGCCGGTCCACGGCACGGACCCGCACGCCCTGCCGCATCCTGCCCTGCCGCACGTGCTTCACCCGACCGCGCGCCCCCACAGCTCGCGGTCCGGCTCCCACGGCCCACCCGGGCCACCGCACCGCCGGAACCCCCACTCCTCCGGAGGACCACCGCATGCACGACCGTGTCATGTCCGCGCGCCCCGCTGAGCGCCGGGCCGCCGCTCCGCGCCGCCGCGCGCTCGCCCTCGCCCTGGCCGCCACGCTCAGCACCGGCAGCGCCGCCCTCGCGCTCTCCCTCAACACCGCCTCGGCCGCCCCCGTCAACCTGCTCACCAACGCCGATTTCGAGACCGGCACGCTGGCCGGCTGGACCTGCGCCAACGGATCGGTCGTCACCACCCCGGTGCACGGCGGAAGTTACGCGCTCAACGGCGCCGCCTCGGCGTCCGACACCGCGCAGTGCCAGCAGACGGTCGCCGTCCAGCCGAACACCACCTACACCCTGGCCGGCTGGGTGCGCGGCAACTACGTCTACCTGGGCGCGACCGGAACCGGCGTCAACTCCCAGAGCTGGGCGCCCAGTGCCACCGCCTGGACGCAGCTGAGCACCACCTTCACCACAGGTGCGAGCACCACCTCGGTGACGGTCTTCACGCACGGCTGGTACGGCACCGGCGCGTACCAGGCCGACGACCTCACCCTGACCGGCCCGGCGGGCCCGACCGGCACGGCCAGCCCGACGGCGACCAACAGCCCCACCGCCACGAGCAGCCCGACCGCGACCAACAGCCCGACGGCCACGAGCAGCCCCACCGCGACCAACAGCCCCACCGCCACCAACAGCCCGACCGCGACCAACAGCCCCACCGCCACCAACAGCCCCACCGCCACCAACAGCCCGACCGTGACGCCCACCGCCACCTCGACCGGCACCGGCCCCACCGGGGACGGCAAGGTCACCACGCCGACCGGCCTCACCGTCACCAAGGTCACCCACAACGCCGTGGTCCTCAACTGGCAGCCGGCCACCGTGAGCGCCGGCGACCTCCCGGTCGCCTACAAGGTCTACGCGGGCGACCAGTTGGTGGCCACCTCGATGGGCACCTCGGTCGCGGTCAGCTCGCTGCTGCCGACCCGCGGCTACACCTTCACCGTCCAGGGCTACTCCGGCAGCCACGCCTCCGCGCAGTCCGCCCCGGTGAACACCACCACCGCCGCGGCGCCCGCCAACAGCCCGTTCCGCTCGGCCTACTTCGACCAGTGGGGCGTCTACGAGAACGCCTACCACGCGAAGAACGTCGACACCAGCGGCGCGGCCGGCAAGCTGGACGTCATCAACTACGCGTTCGCCAACATCCACCCCACCAACCTGACCTGCTTCCAGGCGGTCAAGGCCTCGGACTCGGCGAACGAGAACAACCCGAACGCCGGTGACGGCGCCGGTGACGCCTACGCCGACTACCAGGCCGACTACAACGCCGCCACCAGCGTGGACGGCACGGCCGACACCTGGGAGCAGCCGGTCAAGGGCAACTTCAACCAGCTGCGCCAGCTGAAGGCCAAGTACCCGAACCTGCGCTTCACCATCTCGCTCGGCGGCTGGACGTACTCCAAGTACTTCTCGGACGCGTCCGCCACCGACGCCTCGCGCAAGAAGTTCGTCTCCTCCTGCCTCGACATGTTCCTCAAGGGGAACCTGCCGGCCAACGTCGCCGGTGACCCGGCAGGCGGCGCGGCCTCGGCGGCCGGCCTCTTCGACGGCGTCGACATCGACTGGGAGTACCCGGGCTCGGCCGGCGGCCACACCGGCAACCACTACTCCCCCGCCGACAAGCAGAACTTCACCCTGCTGCTCAAGGAGTTCCGCACCCAGCTGGACGCCCTCGGCAACGCCCAGGGCAAGCGGTTCCTGCTGACCGCGGCGCTGCCCAGCGGCCAGGACAAGATCGCGCAGCTGGAGACCGACAAGATCGGCGCCTACCTGGACTACGCCGACATCATGACCTACGACATGCACGGGTCGTGGGACGCCAAGGGCCCGACCAACCACCAGGACCCGCTGCACGACAGCCCGGCCGACCCGACCACGCCGATCACCCCCGGCACCCGCAAGTACAACATCGACACCACCCTGGCCGCCTACACCACCGGCCTGCCGGAGTACGGCATCACCGGCGGGTTCCCGGCCAACAAGATCGTGCTCGGCGTGCCGTTCTACTGGCGCGGCTGGACCGGCGTGCCGGCCGGCGACAACTTCGGCCTCTACCAGAGCGCGACCGGCCCGACCCCGGCCAAGCCGCTGAGCGCGGAGGCCGGCCTGGCCGCCTGGAAGGAGCTCAACCCGACCGCCGCCAACACCCACTGGGACCCGGTGACCGAGTCCTCCTGGGTGTACGACGGCACCAACTTCTGGACCGGTGACACCCCGCAGGCCGTCCAGGCCCGCGGCGCGTACGCCAAGAGCAAGGGCCTCGCGGGCATGTTCGCCTTCTCCCTGGAGAACGACGACGCCTCCGCGACCATGCTCAACGCGATGAGCAACAGCCTGAACTGACGCTCCGCTTCAGCGGCCCCGGAGGGCCGGCCGGTGGTGGTGCACCGGCCGGCCCTCCGGGGCCTCGTCGTCTCCCGGACGGTGGGCCGGCCGATGCCCCCGGACGCCGGCCCAGCGCACCGGTGCCGGGTCAGCGCTCCGGCACCGGGTCGACGCCGCCGCCGCGCCGGGCCACGCCGGGGCGGCAGCGCAGCAGCCGGCCCGCCGTCAGACGGGCACCGCGCAGCGCGCCGTGGCGGTGCAGCGCCTGGACGGCGTAGGTCGAGCAGGTCGGGGTGTACGGGCAGCAGGCCGGGCGGTTCGGGCTGATCTCGGCACGGTAGTGCCGCACCGCGCCGTACAGCATCCCGGCGGCCAGGCCCCGCGGCGGGGGCGCGGCCGGATCGGTGCGGTGCGCCGCGCGCCGCGTCCGGCCGCCGGTGAGGGCGAACCGGAGGCCGGCGGCCATCATCACCGGGAAGAGGCCGATCAGGCAGGGACCGTCGCACCCGTCGCCGCCGCAACCTCCGCCACCCCCACCGCCGCAGCCGGAGGGAAGGCAGTCGTCCACGTCGTCCTTCTGCTTCTTCTTCTCCCCGTGCGCGCGCAGGTACGCCTTCCACTCCTGCTGCTGCCGCCTGCGCCGGCGCCGCTCCTCGGCCGGCAGCCACCACCAGGCCCGTCCGGGGCGTCCGGTCGTCGGGAACTGTTCGCCCTGGCCGGGCTGCTGATGGGACAACGCTGGTGATTCCTCTCGGCGCGCACGCCGGGGCCGGCCCCCAACGGCTCGATCAGACTATCGAAGGCCGTGATCGCGGGGGCCGGCCAGGGCGAGGACCGGGAAGGACGCTCAGTCGCTCCCGCCGCCGAGCGTGGGGAACAGGTCGGTGAACGTCTGGGTGGTGACCGAGACGCTGCGGCCGAACGGGTCGTCGAAGTCCCAGATGAGGAACAGCAGGAAGGCGATCAGGGCGCTGAACGCACCGGCGAGCAGCAACTCGCGTGCGGAGCGGCGGATCTGCAGGGCGAACACCATGCCGACCGTCACCACGGCGCCCACGATCAGACCGAACCAGACCACGCCCGGCATGGTCGGGCCGGCGTTCTGCCCGCGCGCGCTGCGGGCGTCGTCGGCGATGCTGATCCGGTCCATGATCGGCTGATACGCCTGGGCCTCCAGGTCGGAGGCCGGGGTGCGGGTCGCCACGTCGGTGCGCAGCTTCTCCAGCAGCTCGGTTCCCCGGTCGGAGATCTCGCCGTTCTCGCGCATGTACGTCCATTCCACGTCCACCACGTAGGAGACGTAGGCGTCGACGTCGGCGCGGACCTGGTCCCGGAACTCCACCGGGTAGACCTGTGCCCGCTCGCTGACCTCGTGCAGCGACTGCGCCTCGCGGAAGACGTCGTCCTGCGCCTGGCCGCGCGCCTCCCAGACACCGGCGATGGCGAGGCCGAGCACGATCGCGTAGACCACACCGATCATCATCGTCATGTACTCGATGACGTCGGGCGTCTCGTCGGCGTCCTCGTTCACACCGGCGCGGCGGTGCTTCAGCAGCACCACCGCCACCACGACGGCGCCGGCCGCCAGCATGGCGATGGCCAGCGCCAACCACTCGGACATGGGAACTCCTTTCTCGGTCGGAAATCGACAGGGTCGATCGGAAGCAGTCGGGACCGTTCGTCGGGACCGGTGCGGTTCGACGAACGGCAAGCGAAAGGGAGGAAGGGGGAAGGGGAGGCGGCGTCAGGAGCCGCTGGTTCCGCCGGAACTCCGGGAACCGCCGGAGCCGCCACCGCCGCGACCGGCCCGGCCGCGTGGGCGCAGCGCCGCCGCCGCGAGCACGGCGGGCACGGTGACGACCAGCATGGTCCGGGTCGTGGAGCCGCCGTGGTGCCGCTCCGGCGCCTGGACGGGCGGAGCCGGTGGCACGGGTCGCAGCGTCG
The DNA here is from genome assembly GCF_042887135.1 of Kitasatospora sp. NPDC057965. Classification (NCBI taxonomy): domain Bacteria; kingdom Bacillati; phylum Actinomycetota; class Actinomycetes; order Kitasatosporales; family Streptomycetaceae; genus Kitasatospora; species Kitasatospora sp. NPDC057965. The sequence continues at coordinate 39,719 of NZ_JBHVPZ010000002.1, read as the reverse complement.
GGTCCGACCGCACCGGGCTGGGAGCCGGGGGCAACGGGGTCGGCGCGGGCGGCGCGGGCGCTTCGGGCGCGGGCGCTTCGGGCGCGGGCGCCGGGGGCGGAGGTGGCGGCGGGACCACCGGCGCGGGCGGCGGGGTCGCCGGTCTCGGCGTGGGGGTGGGCGCGGGCGCCGGGGGCCGGGGCGACACGGGCGGCGGGGTGGCCGACGGCGTGGGCCGCGGCGTCGGTACCGGCGGGGCGGGCGGGGCCGGCTGCACCGGGGCCGGGGCCGGCGGCGAGGTCGGCACCGGGGTGGGGATCGGGGTGACGATCGGCGTCGGCGTCGGCGTCTCGACGGGCGTCGGCGTCGGCGTGGGAGTCGGCGTGGGCCGGGGCGTCGGGGTCGGCGTCGGGCTGGGGCTCGGCGACGGCGACGAGGTGGGCGTCGGGGTGGGCGTCGGGGTGGGCGTCGGGCTCGGCGACGGCGACGGGCAGGGGTGGTGCGTCGGCCTTGTCGGATGCGGGTGCGGGTGCGGGTGCGGGTGGTGCAGGATCCCGGCGAGGTCGACGTCCACGCCGACCGCCACGTCCACGTCCACCTCGACGTCCACGCCGTCCCGGCCGGCCCCGACCGCGACATCCGTCCCGGCGCAGACGCAGGTCTCGACGACCGGGCCGTGCGGCCGACCGCCGCCGTGCTGGTCCCCCGTGGGGCGGGCGGCGGCCGAGCCGCTCACCAGCGCGCAGAGCGCGGCCACCCCGGCCGCCGCACCGACCAGCCGGATCCGCCGCGCGCGAGGGCCGCCGGAGCCACCGTGCCCGGCGGCGACGGACGCCGGGCTCCGGTCCGCCGTCACGACGGCCCGTCCATCGATATCCGCCGGGGCGGCTGGGGCAGCGGCATCGCTCCGTGCACCTCTCGCGTCGTCAGGAGGTCGGCCGCGCCGGGAGGGGGCCGACACCGGACGGCCCGCCACGGGGGCGGGCCGTCCGGTATCCGGTTGAACGATCATCGGGGTGGACCGGTTACGCCCGGTCCGTGGCGGGCCCTCCGGAGAGGGCCCGTCCGAACTGCGCCTCAGCGGCGCCCGTGCGCGATCTCGACGTTCTCCAGCACACCCACCGCGTCCGGCACCAGGATCGCGGCGGAGTAGTAGGCACTCACAAGGTAGGAGATGATCGCCTTCTCGTCGATGCCCATGAACCGGACGGACAGGCTCGGCTGGTACTCGTCCGGAATGCCGGTCTGGTGCAGGCCGATGACGCCCTGGTTGTCCTCGCCGGTACGGATCACCAGGATCGAGCTGGTGTTCTCCTTGCTGATCGGGATCTTGTTGCACGGCAGGATCGGAACGCCGCGCCACGCCGGCACCTGCTGCCCGCCGAGGTCGACGTGGTGCGGGTAGAGCCCGCGCGCGTTCAGCTCACGGCCGATCGCGGCGATGGTCCGCGGGTGGGCGAGCAGGTAGTCGGGGTCGCGGCGGCGGTTGAGCAGCTCGTCCAGGTCGTCCGGGGTGGGCGGGCCGGAGTGGGTCTGGATCCGCTGGTCGAAGTCGGCGTTGTTGAGCAGGCCGAACTCCGGGTTGTTGACGAGCTCGTGCTCCTGGCGCTCGCGCAGCGCCTCGATGGTCAGCCGCAGCTGGTGCTCGATCTGGTTCATCGGCTGGTTGTAGAGGTCGGCGACCCGGGTGTGCACCTTGAGGATCGTCTGGGCGACGCTCAGCTCGTACTCGCGCGGCTTGAGCTCGTAGTCCACGAAGGCGCCGGGGAGCTCGTACTCGCCGTGGTGGCCCGCCGACATGGCGATCTCGGCCTCGCCACGCTCGTTCTGGGCCTGCAGCGGCAGCGCGAGGAAGGCCTCCAGGTGCTCCCGCAGCGCGGGCGAGTTGTCGCGGATCTGCTCGAAGTCCCGGCGGAGCAGCGACAGCACCGTACCGGCGGTCGCCGTCTTGGCGGTGAACTCCCAGACGGCGTCGGGGTCGAGCACGGCGTTCTCGCCGAAGCGGTCACCGTCGCCGAGCACGCTGACCACCGTCTCGTCACCGTACTTGCCGGTGCCGATCTGGTTGATCTTGCCGTGCGCGATCAGGTAGATCCGGTCCGCGGACGTGCCGCGGTCGGCGAGCACCTCACCGGGGCCGAAGTCGCGCTGCTCGCAGCGGTCGGCCAGCGCGGTGAGCACCTCGTCGTCCTCGAAGCCGCGCAGCAGGGCGAGTTCGCCGAGCTCCTGCGGGATGACCCGGACCTGGGAACCGGTCTTGATGAACTCGACCCGGCCGTCACCGACCGTGTAGGTCAGTCGGCGGTTGACCCGGTAGGCGCCACCGGCGGCCTGCACCCAGGGCAGCACCTTGAGCAGCCAGCGGGAGGTGATCTCCTGCATCTGCGGTGCGGACTTGGTGGTCGTGGCAAGATTGCGGGCCGCAGCCGTCGTCAGGCTGGACTGCTGGGCCACCTGCGGTGTCTCCGGGGTGGTCGTCTCCACGGACATCGGCAGGGATCTCCTTCGTGTGATCGGGTCACGCCGACCCGTCGGACGGCCGGCGACAGCCGGAGCATCGGTTTCGACGGATCATCAGATACGCGTATCGGTGGGAGTTTTGGCGGCCTTCGCGATGCTGTGCGCCCCGCTCGGGCGATCCATCGGAACCCTAGATCACCAAGACCCTGGCAACCCCGCACGGCAGCCGACTGCCCCCCGATAGGGTGAATCTCTCCGATCGGAAGGTTTGAATCCGAGAACCGCACGCGACCACGGCCGCACGTTCATGCGCATGCGAATCGCCCAGACGCAGGAACGATTCACCCCGCCCGAACGGAGGAGCGCGAGCGCCCACGCCCCAGCCCCCGGGGCGCGAGACCGTCAAACATGTGTTCGAGATTCGAACACTGTGCGATTGGGGGCCGCGGACAGGGGTCCGGATCAGGACCTGCGTTCGAACGGCGTCGGCCTCGACCGGGGCCTGCGGGCAGCCTAATCCTCGCGTCGCGGCCGGCTGTCGGGCGGGGTCCGCCGGGCGGCGGACGGACCCTTGCGGCGGCGGGATGGCTGCCGGTTCCGCGGCGGGTGCAGGGAGCGCCAGTGCGCCATCCACCAGAGCCCGCTCACCACGACCGAGAGGCCGATCAGCACCAGGGCCAGAGCCGGCCAGCGGCTGTCGGCGAGCCGGATGTCGGCGACCAGCAGGACCCCCACCCCGGCGACCGGGACGAGCAGCGCGAACGCGGCCCGGGCGGCGGCGGTCACCACCCCGGGGTCGGTCCTGGCCCGCCGGGGACCGGGCCAGTCGGCCGGCTCACCGCCGAAGTGGAAGGCGACGGCGCGGGCAGCCAGCCGGTCGGTGGCGCGGTTGTAGGAGAACGCCATGTAGGGCAGCCAGATCAGCGGGGCGACGGTGCCGACCAGGAACACCAGGGCGAGCAGCGCCCACTCCCCTGCCGTCCGCCACCGGGACGGCGGCGGGACGACGTCCTCGCTGGTCAGCCCGAGCAGCCGGGCCATCCGCCACACCAGCGCGGCGAACCCCCGGAACCGGCCGGGCCGAACGACGTCCTCCTCCGGCGGCGGGCCGGCCGCGATGGCCCGCTCGGCGCTCACGAGATCCGGGTGCGCTCCCTGGAGGACGAGCAGTTCGGGGGCGCGGGCCCGGTCCGTGGGGTCCTTGCCCGCGAGGGCGGCGAGCTCCAGCAGCAGCTGCCCCTGGGCCAGCAGCGCGATGCAGAAGGCGAACGGGGCCATCCAGAGGAAGGGGCCCGCGACGAACGCTCCCTCGTTCTGGCTGACCCGGCGGGCGCGGTCGACGGCCCGCTGGGCCAGGTCGCGCTCCGGGGCGCCCGGATGCGCCGCCCGGAGCTCCGCGACTCGACGGGCGGCCCGGGGCCCGCGGTGGCGGACGGCGAAAACCGCGAGCAGCTCCGGCATCCGGGCCGGGTGGGCGCGCATCGAGCGCATCAGCTCGACGACGGGGGCGCTCTCGTCGGCCCCGGGTGCCCCGGGCTGTTCCGGGCGCCCGGGGCCCGGGTCTGTCGTTGGGGCCACGTCCGTCCCACCGTCCGCCGCGCGCTCCGGCCACACCCGGGCCGACGCCTCGCCCGGGCTCCTCCCAGCCTAGGTGCTGCCCTCGAACTCGCGCCTGCCGGGCCATGCGCCCCCGCCTCCGGACGGGGGGCACCCCCGATCACGCGGACTCCGCCCCCGGGGGCGCGGATCCGGCCTCCCGCCGCTCAGGCGATCTCGAAGCCCTGCCGGACCCGGTCGAAGCGGCCGGCCGCGAGGTCGTCGGGGGTGATCCAGAAGGAGACGTTGACGCACTCGCCCCAGTCGGCGGCCAGCACGCCGCTCTCGATCTGGAGCAGCGGGCGGTGGCCCTCGGGACGGCCGGTGTCGGTGTCGCACCAGCCGAGCACCCGGACCGCGGGGCGGGACAGCTGCTCGGCGAGGTCCTGGGCGAGGTCGAGGGCGATCAGGAAGTCGTCGGGGAACAGCCGCTCCAGCTCGCGGTCCTGGTAGGACGGCGCGGACAGCGCCCGGGCGGCCCTGACCGGGACGCCCGGAACGGCGGGAGTGCCGCGCTCGGCGAGCGGCGCCGGCCGCGGTGGCGCGCCGGCGGCGACGTGCAGGACCCGGCAGCCGCGGCCGGTGAAGTCGGTGAGCCACTCGTCGTGGAAGAAGAGCAGCAGTCCGTCGGCGGGCAGCGGCCAGCCGCCGGTGTCCGGTCCGGTGGCCAGGAAGGCCGCGGCGAGCGCGGCGCAGTCGAGCTGGGCGAGCAGCTGCATCGGGCGGTCGCCGAACTCCGGCCATGCCGTGCCCGCCGGCAGCGCGGGCAGGCCGCCGAGCCGGCCGGCCACGCCGTCGTGCGCGGCACCGTCGGCATCCCCGGCGCCCGCGGCATCCCCGGCGTCTTCGGCGTCGCCGGCGTCTTCGGCGTCCTCGGTGTCCGCCACGGGATCGAGGACGAGGGAGGAGCGGAACAGCCCGTGGACCAGCGGCGCCAGCCGCTCGCCGGCCCGGGCGCGGATCAGCTCCGCGACCTCGCCGGGTATCGGCGGCACGCCCTCGCCGGGAATGGTCGGGCGGGTGTCGGTGGTCACGAGTTCGGCCATGCGCCAAGCCTGTCACGGGGGTACGACAACGCCGGGGCGGCAGCCGCTGCCCCGGTGGGCGGACGGGCACCGGAACGGGCACACCGACGGGCACCGGGAACGGAGCCCCCGTCAGGTGCCGCCACGGGGGCGACCGGCACCTGACGGGGGGTCATGGAAGAGCGGGGGGCACGGGCCGTCAGGCGCAGACGACCTCGTTGCCGGGCACCTGGAAGATGCCGGAGTCGCTGGCGGTGCCGTTCGCGTACTCGTAGTAGAGGTAGGTGTAGAAGTCGATCCGCGCGCCGTTGCCGCAGACCGAGTCGGCGCCGATGGCGTAGGTCAGCGTGACCGTGGTGGTCGCGCCGGCCGCGACCGGGACGGAGTGGTGGACCAGGCCGCTGGTGGCACCGGTGTCACAGCTGGTGACGTTGCCGCCGCAGGCGGAGAAGCCGTACTTGAGGCCGGTGTTCAGGGTGGTGGCGTAGGTCGGCTGGATGGACTCGTAGACGAACTGCGCGGCGGTGTCGTGCGGGTTGGTCAGGGTGAGTGTGAGGGTGACGGAGGATCCCGGGGTGGCGGTCGCCTTGTCGACGGCGACGGACAGCACCGGGGTGCCGGCGTGGGCGGGGGTCGCCGACAGCAGCAGGGCGACGAGGAAGGCGAGGACCGCGGGGAGGCCGAGACGGCTCTTGAGTGAAGTGCGCATGACCAGTGAGCGTAGGCGGCGGTCCGGTCCGCGGTGGCGGCTTCCGCCCCGGTCCGTACCGGCATATGACCGGCGAGCGGACACCGGGGCCATTACCTTCCGGTTCGCTTCGCGCCCGGGTGTCCGGAGCCCTACCCTCCCCTCCCGCCGCACCGGACGGCGGCTCGCCCACGGGCCGGGCGCCTGGCGGCGGAGCGGTCCGGCGGACCGGGCGCCGGGCGGCCGGCGGGCCGGCCGGGCCCGTGCTCCGTCAGAGCGGCGACGGCAGGACCGCGCAGAGCGCGTCCACGGCCGCCGGGTAGGCGTGGTCGGGCGGGGTCGCGTAGCCCACCACCAGGCCGTCCACCGCCGGCATCGCCTCCGGAGCCAGCAGCGGGTGCCGGAAGTCCGCCAGCCCGTCCAGGGCCAGCCCCCGGCCGGCCGCCGTCCTGAGCACCGAGCGCTCGGTACCGGGCGCGAGCCGGAGCACCGCGTGCAGTCCGGCCGCGATCCCGGTGACCTCGACGTGCGGGGCCCGCTCGGCCAGGGCGTCGACCAGCCGGTCGCGGCGCTCGCGGTAGCGGCGGCGCATCCGCCGCACGTGCCGGTCGTAGCCGCCCGAGTCGATGAACTCCGCCAGGGTCAGCTGGTCCAGCGCGCTCGCCCAGCCCTCGCGCTCCCCCTTGGCGGCGACCACCCGGTCCACCAGGTGGTCGGGCAGCACCATCCAGCCGAGCCGCAGGGCCGGGCTGAGGCTCTTGCTGGCCGTCCCGAGGTAGACCACCCGCTCCGGGTCCAGGCCCTGCACCGCGCCGACCGGCTGCCGGTCGTAGCGGAACTCGCCGTCGTAGTCGTCCTCCAGGACCAGTCCACCACGCCCGCGCGCCCAGTCCACCACGGCCGCCCGGCGGCCCGCGTGCAGCGGTCCCCCGGTCGGGAACTGGTGGGCGGGGGTGAGCAGCGCGGTCCGGACCTCGCGCTGGTCCGCGAGCGCGCCGACCCGGGCGCCGTGCTCGTCGAGCGGGAGCGGGACGGTGGTGACCCCGGCCGCGGCCAGCAGACCGCGGTGGAAGGGCAGCCCGTAGCCCTCGACGGCGAGCGGGCCCCGGCCGCGGGCGGGGAGCACGGCGCCCGGGCCGTCGAACAGCAGGCGCAGCGCGTGGGCGAAGCCGGAGCAGACCACGATCCGGTCCGGGCCGGTCCGCACCCCGCGGGCCCGGGCGAGGTGGTCGGCGAGGGCCTCGCGCAGCTCGCGCCGGCCCTGCGGGTCGCCCGGTCCGAACGCCTCGTTGGGCGCGGCGGTGAGCGCCCGGCGTCCGGCGGCGAGCCAGGCGGTGCGGGGGAAGGCGGACGCGTCGGGCCGGCCCTGTCGCAGGTCGTGGGTGGGGCGCGGCGGAAGGGAGGAGCGGCGGGCGCGGTTCGCGGCGACCGGTTCGGCCCGTTCGGCGACGGCGGTGCCCGAGCCCTGGCGGGCGGTGAGCCAGCCCTCGGCGACCAGTTCCGCATAGGCGTCGGCGGCGGTGTTGCGGGCGATGCCGAGGTCGGCGGCGAGCGTGCGGTAGGGCGGCAGCCGGGTGCCGGGGGCGAGCCGGCCGCTGCGGATCGCCTCGCGCAGGGCGGTCATCAGGGCGGACCGGCGGCTGCCCGTGGCGGGCAGGTCGAGGTGCAGGTCGGTGCCGGACGGGCCGGCGGCGGAGCGAGGGGCGGCGGATCGGGGGGCGGCGGTGGTGGCGTTCACGTCGTCCGTCCGGCGCCCGGGGTGGTGGGCCGGACCGGCGACGGGGTGTGCCGGTCCGCCTGATCCGGCGGGACGGCGGCGGGGTGTCCGGGGCGGATCGACCGGGGTGTCCGTCATGGTCATGCACCTTAGCGCCGGGCCCGTCCGGGCCCCGGGGCCGGGCCCCGCCGCCCCGGGGCGGCCCGGGGCCGTCGCCCGGTCGGCCGCGCCGGGTGGGCGGCGGCGTCCTGCATCGGTGTGTGCTTCCGACTGCGATCGGGTGATCCGATGGTCGGATTGTGTCGCCCTCAGCGTGTCGGCTGGCTATTCCTTCGGCATGACCAACACCAGGAAGTACCTGATCGCCGCGGGCCTCGGTGCCGCGCTGGCGGTCCTGTCCGCCGGCCCCGCCTTCGCCGGCGACTGCGACGAGCCCGAGCACGGGCACGGGCACCACCAGCCGGGGCAGCACGCCCCCGCGTTCCACTCCCCCACCCCCCACGAGGGCGGCGGAACGACCTGTATCAACGAGGGCGGGGCCTACGCCAGCGGCGTGGTGGCCAACTCGCCGGGGGTGCTGTCCGGCAACCAGGTCCAGATCCCGATCAGCGTCCCGATCAACGTCTGCGGCAACAGTCTGTCCATCCTCTGACCGAAGCCCGCCCACCCGCGCGCCGACGCCTCGCCGACGCGCCCCCGCACGCCGAGGGCTGCGGTCCCGGAACCCCCGGGGCCGCAGCCCGTTCTCCTTCCCCACCTGCCGCCCCCTCCCCGCGGACGCCTACGGGACCACCGTGACCGGCCAGCGGCCCGCCTTGACCAGCCGCACCGCGACCGAGCCGATCACCCGGTGCCCGGCCTGCTCGGAGGCGCCGACCACCACCCCGTCGGCCCGCAGCTCGTCCGCCAGCCGCGCCAGCCCCGCGTACGGGTCGCCGCGCACGGTCAGGAACCGCCAGTCCACCTGCCAGACGTCGCGCAGCCGGTGCTCGGCCTCGCGGATCGCGGTGAGCAGTTCCTCGGCGATCTCCCGGGTGGTCTCCTCCACCGCCGCGCCGGCCAGGGCGGTGGCCGCGCCCAGGACCGGCTGGATGTAGGCGATCGCCAGGGTGGCGTTCTGCCGCCGGGCCAGGCCGGCCGCGTAGGCGGTGGCACGCCAGGAGGAGTCCGAGCCGTCCAGGCCCGCCAGGAGCATCCTGGGGCCGTCAGTGCCCAGCTCGAACCCGGCCGGCGCGACCGCACCGCCCGGCTCCTCGGCCTCGAAGTCCGCCTCGTCCCGCTCCGCATCGCTCTCGTTGGTCATGGCCAGAGGCTATGCCGGACACGGCGGGTGACCGCAGGGGGCACGGCCGGTGAGGGCTGTGGTGCGGGCCACCCGTGCCCCCGGCCCCCGGCCCCCGGAGGGGCGGATTCGCGCACGGCGCGGCGAGCACCCGTCACGCGCCGTCGACCGTGTGCGCGGCCTCACAGGGCCCGGGATGTGCGCCAGGCCACTTTCCCGGAAGGTTTGATCTTGAAAATCGGGACATTTGCCTTCAAATCCACCCATTTTCTTGATCCTTACTAGCGGTAACCCCGCCCTGACGTGGCTAAACCTGCGATTCCTTGAAACGGCCCCACAGCCCCCGTAACTTCGAAGTCGTTGCACCGAGCAAGCCGCTCACCAGGGCCTCACCGCCCCGGGAGTCGGACGGTGCAAGACCACGCGAGTGCTGAGTCCCCGAAACCGACGGCCTTCCGAGGGCCTGGTTCCGCACGCTCGCAAACCCTCTCCGAAAGGAAACCCATGACCTTCCGTAACGAGACCGCCGCTGCCACCACCACCGCCACCAAGCGCCGCAACCGCGTCCGGATGGCTCTGATGGCCGGGGCGCTCACCGCTCTCCCGGTGGCCGGCCTCGTCGCGGCGAACGGCGCCTCCGCCGCGCCGGTCTCCGTGTGGGACAAGGTCGCGCAGTGCGAGGCCACCGGTAACTGGGCCATCAACTCGGGCAACGGCTTCTACGGCGGCCTGCAGTTCACCTCCAGCACCTGGGCCGCCTTCGGTGGCACCGCCTACGCGCCGCAGGCCCACCAGGCCACCAAGGCGCAGCAGATCGCCGTCGGCGAGAAGGTCCTCGCCGCGCAGGGCCCCGGCGCCTGGCCCGTGTGCTCCGTCAAGGCCGGTCTGAGCAAGTAAGACCCCTGACCGGGCAGGCCCCCGCGCCTCGCCTCCCCTCGCCGGGGAGCACCGCACCCCCTCGCCGGGGAGCACCACGACAACGCCGCTGCACCCGACCGGGCCCCTGAAGGGCCGGTCGGCGTCCAGCGGCGTCGTGCGTTCCACGGCGTCGTGCGTTCCGCGCCGCGTACGCCGTCAGCCGGCCGGGCCGGGGCGGGCGGGGAGCGGCAGCGGGATCGCCGGCAGGCCGTCGAGGCTGGTGGCCACCTGCGACTTGCGCGCGCAGTAGTCGCTGAACTCCTCGTCCGTCTGGCGGCCGAAGTACTGCGCGTGCAGGTCCCGGTCCTCCTGGTAGTCCATCAGCGGAACCGCGTAGCCGCAGGAGTCGCTCACCCGCTCGGCCGTCACCAGGACGATCGCGCGCAGCGAGGGTCCGTCCGCGGCCGGGTCGAAGCGCGCGAGCAGCACGGCGAACCGCGGGTCGTCGCGGAACACCGCCTCGCCGTGGCCGTGCACCCGCAGGATCTTCGGCGGGCCGGTGAAGGCGCACCACATCAGGGTGATCCGCCCGTTCTCCCGCACGTGCGCCACCGTCTCCGCCGCCGAGCCGCCGAAGTCCAGGTAGGCGAGGGTGCGTTCGTCGAACACGGCGAGCGACCCGGACCGGCCCTTGGGCGAGAGGTTGACGTGCCCGTCGGCGGCGAGCGCCGCGGTCGCCACGAAGAAGACGGGCTGGGCCTCGATGAACGCGCGCAGGCGGTCGTCGATCTTCTCGTATGTCTTTCCCATGCGGTGATTCTGCCGTCGGGCCGCCCGCGGAGAGATCGAGTTCCGTATGCCGGACGCCCCCGCACCTCTGCGGTCGGCCGTACCCGGTCGGCCGTACCCGGTCGGCCGTACCCGGTCGGCCGTACCCGGTCGGCCGTACCCGGTCGGCCGTACCCGGTCGGACAGTATCCTTGACGGACTCGCGGGCCGCCCGGTCCTGCAGGGCGTATCAGCGTGAGGAGTGGGGTCTTGGCCGACAGCGGGCTGCTGGCCCATCAGCGGCAGGCGATGATCGCCGAGATGGTGCGCCGCAGCGGAGCCGTACGCGTCGCCGAGCTGGTCGAGCAGCTGGGCGTCTCGGACATGACCGTGCGCCGCGACCTCGACGCCCTGGAGCGGTCCGGCGTGGTGAAGAAGGTGCACGGCGGGGCCGTCGCCGCCGCCGGCACGGCCATCGACGAGCCGGGTTTCGAGGCGAAGTCGGCGCTGGAATCGGCCGCGAAGGCCGCCGTGGCGGAGGCCGCGGCCACCCTGGTCGAGCCCGGCAGCGTGGTCGCCGTCGCGGCGGGCACCACGGCGTACGCGGTCGCCGCCCGGCTGCTGCACGTCCCGCGCCTCACCGTCGTCACCAACTCGCTGCCGGTCGCGGAGCTGATCCGCTCGACGGGCGACGAGCCGGCGGCCGGCGCGCCCACGCTGCTGCTGACCGGCGGCTCGCCCACCCCCTCGGCGGCGCTGGTCGGCCCGCTGGCCGACCAGGCGGTCCGCTCGCTCCATGTCGACCTGCTGATCCTCGGGGCGCACGGGGTCAGCGAGAAGGCCGGTCTGACCACCCCCAACCTCGCCGAGGCGCAGACCAACCGGGCACTGGTCGCCTCCGCCCGCCGGGTCGCGGTGGTGGCCGACCACACCAAGTGGGGCGTGGTCGCGCTCAGCGGGTTCGCCGCGCTGGACGAGATCGACGTGTTCGTCACCGACGCGGGCCTCAACGCCCAGGCCCGCACCGCCCTGGCGGAGGCCGTCGGGGAGCTGGTCGTCGCTCCGGTCCCGACGGACTGAGGCCGCCCGGGGCGACACGCTCTAGCCGGGCAGGCCGACCGCGCGGTCGCCGGAGCGGGACTGCTGGACGACGACGGCCACCACCAGCAGCAGGCCCTGGGCGACGTTCTGCCAGAAGGAGTTGATGCCCTCGACGGTGAGCCCGTTCTCCAGGGCCCCGAGCAGGGCGACGGCCAGCAGGGTGCCGCCGATCCCGCCCCGGCCGCCCTTGAGGGCACAGCCGCCGAGTGCCGCGGCGGTGATCGCCTTGAGTTCCAGGCCCTCGCTGCCGGAGACCGGCTGGCCCGAGCCGGTGCGGGCGGTGAGCAGGATGCCGGCGAGCGCGGCGACCGCGCCGATCAGGGCGTAGACGGCCACCAGGTACTTGTTGATCGCGATGCCGGCCAGCCGGGCGGCGGTGTCGTTGCCGCCGATCGCGTAGAGGTTGCGGCCGAGGTCGGTGTAGGTGAGCAGGATGTGCACGGCGAGCGCGACGAGGATCAGGATCCAGACCATCACCGGCAGTCCGGCGATCTTGCCGCGGCCGAGGAAGACGAACACCGGGTCGCCGAGCACATAGCCCTGCGCCCGCCCGTCCGAGACGAGTTGGGCGATGCCCTTGTAGGCGGCGAGGCCGGCCAGGGTGGCGATCGTCGCGTTGACCCGGCCTCGGACGATGACCAGGCCGTTGACGGTGCCGACGAGAACGCCGACGGCCACCGCGGCGGCCGTCCCGGCGAGGGCGTTCGACCCGGCCGAGGTGAAGGCCATGGCGCTGACCACGGAGGCCAGGCCCGCCTGTGAGCCGACCGAGATGTCCAGACCGCCACAGATGATCACGACCGTCTGGACGACGGCGAGCAGGCCGGTGATGGTCGCGGCCTCGGCGATCACCTGGAGGTTGGTCCAGCCGAGGTAGTTGTCGTCGAGCAGGCCGAAGACGGTGAGGACCAGGGCCAGGGCGCCGAGCAGGCTGAGGTTCTGGCCGCCGATCCCGGCGAGCAGGGCGAGCGGACGGCCTCCCGTGCGCCGCCGGCGGCCGTGCCCGGAGCCCGGTCCGCGGCCGGAGCCGGGTTCTCCGGACCCGGGGTCGCCGGGACCGGGGCCGCCGGGACCGGGGCTCCCGACGGCGGGCGGAGTGGCGGCGCTGGTCATGAGGGTGCTCCCGGGGAGGTCGGGCGGTCGGCGGTGGCGACCGCGGTGATGTCGTCGGCCATGGCGAGCTGCAGGACCGCCTCCTCGGTGGCGGCCGCGCGGTCGAGTTCGCCGGTGATCCGGCCGTTCTGCAGGACGACGATCCGGTCGGCCAGGCCCAGGAGTTCGGGCAGTTCGGAGGAGATGACCAGCAGGGCGACGCCCTCCTCGGCCAGGTCGGCGATGATCCGGTGGATCTCGGTCTTGGCACCGACGTCGATGCCGCGGGTCGGCTCGTCGAGGATCAGCAGCTTGGGCCGGCGGGCCAGCCAGCGGGCGAGCACGACCTTCTGCTGGTTGCCGCCGGAGAGCTTGCGGACCTCGTGCTCGATCGACGGGGCGCGCACCCGCAGCCGGTCCGTGTACACGCGGGCCAGGTCGCGTTCGGCCGCGCGCCTGACGAAGCGCCAGCGGCGCAGCCGGTCCAGGACGGCGATCGAGGTGTTGTCGCGGATCGAGCGGTGCAGGAAGAGGGCCTGGGCCTTGCGCTCCTCGGGGGCGAGGCCCAGGCCGGCACGGATCACCCGGCCGGGGCGGCCGGCGGGCAGCGGTCGCTCGTCGAGGGTGACCGTGCCGGAGCGGACCGGCAGGTCCCCGGCGAGCGCCAGCGCGAGTTCCGAGCGCCCCGCGCCGATCAGCCCGGCCAGACCGACCACCTCCCCGGCCCGGACGGTGAGGTCGATGTCGCGCACGTGGTCGGTGGTCAGGCCGCGGGCCCGCAGCACCACCCGGTCGGTGGCGACGTCGCCGCGGACGAACAGGGCGGACAGGTCGCGGCCGACCATCTGCCGCACGAGGTCGCCCTCGGTGGTGTCGCGTGTGTCCTGGACGCCGGCCAGCGCGCCGTCGCGCAGCACGGCGATCCGGTCGGCGAGCCGGAAGATCTCGCGCATCCGGTGCGAGACGTAGACGACCGCGACGCCCTCGGCGCGCAGCCGGCCGATGAGCGCGAAGAGGGTGTCGGCCTCGTGCTCGGACAGCGAGGAGGTGGGCTCGTCGAAGGCGATCAGCTTGGCCTCGCCGGCCCCACCGGTCAGCGCGCGCATGATCTCGACCAGCTGGCGCTGGGCGGCGGTGAGCCGGGAGCCGGGCAGGTCGGGGTCGAGGACGCCGGTGAAGCCGAGCCGGTCCAGGTCGGCGGTGATCCGGCGGCGCAGCGCGGCGCGGTCCAGCCGGCGGCCCCGGCCGGTGGGGAGGGCGCCGGCGTAGACGTTCTCGGCGACCGAGACGTGCGGGACGATCTCCGGTTCCTGCGGGACGATGCGGATGCCGAGGGCGCGGGCCTGGGCCGGGGAGCGCAGGTCGACGGGGCGGCCGTCGAGCAGGACGCGGCCCTCGGTGGGCCGGTGGTCGCCGGTGAGGATCTTCAGCAGGGTGGACTTGCCGGCGCCGTTCTCGCCCATCAGCGCGGTGACCGTTCCGCGGGGGAAGTCGAGGGTGACGCCGCTCAGGGCCCGGACGGCGCCGAAGGTCTTGGTGAGGGCCGCGACGCCGGTGGTGCCGGGCGGTTGCGGGGTGGGCCGCTGTCCGGCGGGCGACCGGGACCCGGGCGGCTCCGGGGTGGCCGGCGGCTCGGTGGCCCGGTCAGCCACAGGTGACTCCCGCGCCCTGCCAGGTGGCGGCATCGACCATGGTGGCGCGTGCGAACAGCTCGGCCGGGAACTCCTTGCTGTTCTTGAGCTTGTCGTACATCGTCTGGACGGCGAGCGCGCCGACTTCCCGTCCGTTGATGAACAGCGCGGCCTTCATCCCGGTCGGCTTGCCCGCGCTCCAGTCCTTGCAGGCGAGGTAGGCGCCGAGGCCGACGCCGATCACGTCGTTCGCGCCGAGGCCGGCGTTCTGCAGCGCGGTGACGGCGCCGTGCACGTTCTCGTCGTTGCAGCCCCACACCACCCAGTGCTTGACGCCCGGGTTGGCGGTGACGGTCGCGGCGACCTTGTCCTGCGCGCCGGTGGGGGTGTTGTCGGTGGCGACGTCGATGGTCCGCACGCCGGGGACGGCCGCGTCGAAGGCCTCCTTGGCCCCCTTGACGCGGTCCCCGCAGACGGTGACGTCCTGCTTCCAGGCCGAGACGACCCGGGTGTCGGCCGCCGACCAGCCCGCCTTGGCGTACTCCTCGGCGGCGCGCCGGCCGACCTCGGCGCCCATCTGCGCGCCGCTGAAGCCGATCCGCGGCACCAGGTCGGCCTTGGCGCAGGCGGCCGGGTCGGGGCCGGTGGCGCAGACCTGGTCGTCGGAGGTGAGCAGGGCGGTCCCGGCGTCCCGGAGCGTCCGCACGACCTGCGGTCCGACGGCCGGGTCGGGGACGACGACGATCACCCCGTTGGTCTTCCGGGCGACGGCTCCCTGCACCTCGCTGACCGTCTTGTTGGCGTCGCTGCCGAGGTTGACCACCTTGAGGTCGATGCCGAGTTCGGCGGCCTTGGCCTTGGCGCCGGCGGCCTCGCCGATGAAGTACTCCTGGTCGCCCTGCTTCTGCAGGTAGGTGATCGAGATCTTCCCGCCGACGGGTGCCGCCGAGGCGTTGCCGGTGGTCGTCTCCTGCCCGTCGGAGCAGGCGGCGGTCAGGCCGAGGGCGAGCAGGAGGGAGCCGACCGCAGCGCGACGGCTGGTGCTTCTGGTCATGGACTGGACCGCTCCTCATCAAGCAGAACCAAACAGATTTCAACGCGATGTGAAATATCACACCCGGCACTGACAGACCGTCAAGCCCCGTGCAGCAGAAAGGTGCTCTTGAATGTCGGCTCCCGCCAGACCTATGCTGCGTTGCTTTCTGTTTGAAAATGAGACAGAAAGCACCAGCGCGACTCCCCTTCACCAGCGAACCTCATGCGCCCCCACCCGCGCACTTCTGGAGCGCCCATGCGCAGATCCGCGCCCCGAATCGTCCCCCGCACCCTGCTGGCGCTGGCCCTCGCCGCGTCCGGCCTCGGCACGCTCGCCCTCGGCCCGGCGGCGACCCCCGCCGCTGCCGCGCCCACGGCCGTCACCGTCGAGAACGGACAGGCCCTCACCCCGCCGATGGGCTGGAACTCCTGGAACATCCTCGGCACCGGCGTCACCCAGGAACAGGTCGTCCAGACCATCGACTTCATGGTCGCCCGCGGACTGGTCGCGGCCGGCTACGACACCGTCACGATCGACGACGGATGGTCGCTCGGCCACCGCGACGGCCAGAGCGCCGACTTCGCGAAGACCGCCGAGGGCGCCATGCAGCTCTACGACGCCAACCGCAACCCGGTCAGCGGCACCGACGGCACGGGCCTCGACGTCACCAGCGGCCACCTGGTGCCCGACCCGGCGCACTTCCCCTCCCGCACCGTCAACGGCCGCACCGTCAACGGCATCGAGTACCTCTCCTGGTACGCGCACAGCAAGGGCATGAAGCTCGGCATCTACGCCACCACCACCTACACCACCTGCCAGGGCCACCCCGGCAGCCTGGGCCACGAGAGCACCGACGCCGACGACTTCGTGGCCTGGGGCGTCGACTACGTCAAGTACGACGACTGCCCCTACGGGCCCCAGATCACCGGGCCGGACGGCCACAACTACTACACCCAGGGCATCGGCCGGGAGCTCACCCGCTCCATCTACGCCCGCGCCCAGGACTTCCGCCGGGCACTGGACGCCTCCTCCGCCGCGCGGAACCGGCCCCGGGTCACCCTGAGCATCTCCGCCCAGCCCGTGCACACCGGCGTCCCGTACCTGCTGGCGGCCGACGACCCCGCCCGCACCGACCCGGTCGTCGTCGCCGCCGGCACGCCCCCGTTCGAGGCGCCCGGCTACGCGCCGACCGGCAAGTGGTGCGGCCAGGTCGCCAACCTGTGCCGGATCGGCGGCGACCGCGGCCCCGACCTGGACGGCGTGCTCTACAACGGCCAGCTGCGGACCGCGCTGGAGTACCCGGGCAACGTCCGGCCCGGCAGCTGGAATGACATGGACATGATGTTCGCGGGCTGGCTGTCCCCCTACGGCGTCTACGGCACCACCGACAACTGCACCTGCCACAAGCCGATGACCGACGACGAGGCGCGCAGCGAGATGTCCATCCTCGCGATGATGGCCGCCCCGCTGATCAGCGGCGCCGACCTGCGCACCGCGGCGGACACCCGGCACACCGACCAGGGCGTCAGCTGGACCACCGGCATCACCGACTCCGCCCTCGCGATCTACAAGAACACCGATGTCATCGCGGTGGACCAGGACCGCCTCGGCAAGCCGGCCACCCTGGTCGGCGCCCCGCCCAACAGCCCCGCCGCGCCGATCGTACTCAAGCGCCAACTGGCCGACGGTGACACCGCCGTGCTGCTG
This sequence comes from Kitasatospora sp. NPDC057965, assembly GCF_042887135.1. Classification (NCBI taxonomy): domain Bacteria; kingdom Bacillati; phylum Actinomycetota; class Actinomycetes; order Kitasatosporales; family Streptomycetaceae; genus Kitasatospora; species Kitasatospora sp. NPDC057965. The sequence goes on along the minus strand of NZ_JBHVPZ010000002.1, from coordinate 22,779 downwards.
GTCAACCAGGACCCGGCCGGCTGGAAGAACATCACCACCACGCTCACCGACCTCGGGCTGACCGGCCCCGGCTACACGGTCAAGGACCTCTGGACCGGCGCCACCGGTGTCTTCACCAACACCGTCGGGGCCTCGGTGGCGCCGCACGGCGTCACGCTGTACCGCCTCAAGGCGCTGCCCGCCACCGTTCCGGCCGCGGTCGTCGGCGACGGCCGCTACCACGGCATCAGCGCGGGCGGCACCGGCGGCCAGGCCCTGGAGGTCCGCGGCATGTGCGCCGCGCCGGACGGCTCCACCACCGACATCAACACCTGGTGGGACTGGCACACCTCGGAGCAGTGGAAGTTCACCCCGAACCCCGACGGCACCGTGCACATCACCGACAACTGCGACACGCCCACCCAGGTACACGGCACGCTGACCGGCGGCAACGGGCCCGGCTCGGCCGCCTGGGTGCTCAACCGCTGGGACCCGGCGAGCCCGCACCAGAAGTGGCGGGTCGTGCAGAACACCGCCACCGGCGCACTGATCATCACCAATGTCGCCACCGGGCTGGCCCTGGAGGCCCCGCAGAGCGCACCGACTTCCGCGGTCGTCCTCGGCGCGCCGAACCCGGCCGCCCCCGGTCAGGCCTGGACACTGCTCAACTGAGCGGCCGCGTTCCGTTCCTTCCTTGCCCGGGTCCAACTCCCCCGACCCGACCATCCTTTCGGCTCCCTCACCTGGAGGATTCTTGCGCACCCCCGAAATCCGGCCGGGCCGCCGCTTCGCGGCCGCACTGACCGCGCTCACCCTGATGGCGGGCGGCGGCGCCCTCACCGTCGGGCTCCAACTCGCCACCGCGCCACCGGCCGCGGCCCTCGACAACGGCCTCAACCTGACCCCGCAGATGGGGTTCAACAACTGGAACTCCACCGCCTGCGGGGAGCAGTTCAACGAGGCGATGATCAGGAACATCGCCGACATCTTCGTCGACAAGGGCCTCAAGGCCGCCGGCTACCAGTACGTCAACCTCGACGACTGCTGGGCGATGCCCCAGCGCGACGGGGCCGGCAACCTCGTTCCCGACCCGGTCCGCTTCCCGCACGGCATCAAGGCGCTCGCCGACTACGTGCACGGCAAGGGGCTGAAGTTCGGCCTCTACTCCAGCGCCGGGGACCACACCTGCGACACCAAGGGCTTCCCCGGCGGCCTCGGCCACGAGCAGCAGGACGCGGATCTGTGGGCATCCTGGGGCGTCGACTACCTCAAGTACGACAACTGCCGCAACCAGGGCGTCGACGCGCAGACCCGCTACCGGGCCATGGGCGACGCGCTGAAGCGGACCGGCCGGCCGATCCTCTACAGCATCTGCGAGTGGGGCAGCACCGGGCCGTGGAACTGGGCGCAGCCGGTGGGCAACTCCTGGCGCACCACCGGTGACATCAGCGACAACTGGGAGAGCATGATCTCCATCGCGCAGGCCAACCAGGGCCTGGCCAACTACGCCAAGCCCGGCGCCTTCAACGACCCGGACATGCTGGAGGTCGGCAACGGCGGCATGACCGGCACCGAGTACCGGACCCACTTCAGCCTCTGGGCCCAGATGGCCGCACCGCTGCTGATCGGCTCCGACCTGCGCAGCGCCGAACCGGAGACCCTGGAGATCCTCACCAACAAGGACGTCATCGCGGTGGACCAGGACCCGCTCGGCCGGCAGGGCTCCGTGGTCTCCCGGGTGAACGGGCTCGTGGTGATGAGCAAGCCGCTGGCGGACGGCAGCCGTTCGGTGACCCTCACCAACGAGCGCTCCTACGACACCACCATCAGCACCACGGCGCAGGCCATCGGCATCGGCGGCGCGGCGTCGTACACGGTCAAGGACCTGTGGTCCAAGCAGAGCACGACCAGCACCGGGGCGATCGGCGCGGTCGTCCCGGGGCACGGCACGGCGATGTTCCGGGTCACCCCGAGCTCGCCGGTCTCCCCGCCCAACGGGGTCACGCGGTTGAGCGACCTGCCGTTCACCTCCGTCTCCAACTTCTGGGGCCCGGTGGAGCGCGACCACAGCAACGGCGACCACGCGGCCGGCGACGGACGGACCATCACCGTCCGCGGCGTCCAGTACCCCTACGGCCTGGGGGTGCACGCCCCCAGCGAGATCGGCGTCCACCTGGGCGGCACCTGCCGCAACCTGGTCACCGACGTCGGGATCGACGACGAGGCGTACGGCAACGGCTCGGTGGTGTTCCAGGTCTACGCGGACGGGGTGAAGGCCGCCGACAGCGGCCCGGTCACCGGCCGGGACGCGGCGAAGCGGCTCACCGCCGACCTCACCGGGGCCGGGGAACTGCGGCTGGTGGTCACCGACGGCGGCGACGGCACCAGTTGGGACCACGCCGACTGGGCGAACGTCCGGATCGCCTGCGGCAGCGGCCCGGCCGCCGGCACCTACCAGCTCTCCGACCTCGCCTGGTCCGCCGCGGGCAACAGCTGGGGTCCGGTCGAGCGGGACATGAGCAATGGTGACAACCAGGCCCGCGACGGCTCCGCGATCAGCATCGCGGGCACCAAGTACCCCAAGGGCCTGGGCGTCAACGCGTTCAGCGAGATCGTCTACTACCTCGGCGGGTCCTGCTCCGCGCTGAGCACCGACGTGGGCGTCGACGACGAGGCGCAGGGCCGGGGTTCGGTCTCCTTCGAGATCTACGCCGACGACAGCAAGGTCGCCGACAGCGGGCGGATGACCGCCGCCTCCGGGGCCAAGCACCTGACGGCGGCGCTGACCGGGGCCAACGAGCTGCGGCTCGTGGTGACGGACGGCGGCGACGGCACCAACAGCGACCACGCCGACTGGGCCGCACCGGTGCTCACCTGCTGACCGGGGCGGGCGCGGTGCCGAGCGGTCCTCGGCGCCGCGCCCGTCTCGTGGCGGGCTCATGGCGGGCTCGTGGCGGGCTCATGGCGGGCTCGTGGCGGGCTCGTGGCGGGCTCGGGTGTCGGCGGTCGCGGCGTCGACGGTCTGGGTGTCGTGCCGTCAGAACCCGTCCCAATCGTCGGCGTTCATCCGGTAACTCGACCGGTCGCACGGTCGGCCCTGGTCGCCGCCGCTGCGGCGGTCGCTGCCGTCGTCGTGACGTCGGCTCCGGCTCCGGCTCCGGCGGGCGACCGGCGGGGAACCGTCACGGTGACGGCTACGCCCCCGGGTTCACCCGCGTCGTCGACCCCGCCGACCCCATCAACCCCGCCCCGGATGTCCACCCGGCCGCCGAGCAGCGCCACCCGCTCGCGCAGCCCGCGTATGCCGTGGCCCGGTTCGGAGCCCCGGGCGATCCCCCTCCCGTTGTCGGTGACGGTCAGCCGGGCGGCCGGACCGTCCAGGACGAGCCGGACCTCCACCCTGGTCGCCCGGCCACGCCGGCGGGCGTTGGTGATCGCCTCCTGGGCGGCGCGGTAGAGGGTGGTGAGCGTCCCGGCGTCGTGGCCCGACTCCTCGCCGGTGACCGTGAGCTCCACCGCCAGCCGATCGTCGCCGAGGTACCGGACGAGCTCGGCGAGCGAGCGGACCAGGGAGAACGGGCGCGCCCCGCGCAGCACGCCCACCGACTCGCGCACCTCCTCCAGTGCCCGCCCCACCGACCGACGCGCGTCCGCGAGGGCCCGCGCCGAAACCTCCTGGTCCAGTACTCGGAACGCCTCGGCCTTCTCCAACTGCACACCGGCGGCGGTGAGCCGGTGGCCGAGGCTGTCGTGGATCTCCCCGGCCGCCCGGCTGCGCTCCTCCGCCGCGGACAGTTCCGCGACCCGCTCCGCGTAGCGGGCCAGCCGCTCGCGCGACTCCTCCAGCCGTACCCGCGTCTCCTGTTCACGGACCGCCGACCCGGCCACCGACAGGACCAGCGCCAGGGCGAGGCCGAACACCAGCACGTCGGACACGTAGACCGGACGCACCCACCACCCCGGTGCCAGGACCGTCAGCCCGACCAGCAGCAGCCCGACGCTCCCGGCGGCGCAGACGAGCGCCACCCACCGGCCGAAGGCCAGGTACGCGGTGAACGGCACCAGGACGAACAGCGCCCGCGACACCCCGGAGCCGTCCACCACCGCGACCACCGCGAACAGCGCCACCCGCGCCGCCAGCAGCGGTTCCGCGGGCAGCCGCGCGGCCGGCGCCGAGTCCGGCCCGGGCGCCTCCAGGGCGAGCAGGGCCAGCAGACCGGCGGCGAAGACGGTGAGCCGGGCACCGCCGAACTCACCGGCGGCGACCGCCGCGTGGTAGAAGCCACCGGCCAGGACCACGGTGTAGAGCACGGGCGGGATCCACCGCACGGCGCGCTGTTCCATCCACCCCTCCTCAGTGCCGACCGGGCCGGTCCCGACCACGCCGGGACTGTACCCGCGTTCCCGGCACCCTCCCCTCCCTCGCACAAAGATTGGCCAAAGGTCATGGAGGGCCGGGGCACAGACCGCGCGAACATGTGCAGATCGGCACTTCTTGGCCCCCTGCGCGGACCCCTAGCCTCATCAGCGTCAGGTTCAGCGCCCCTCCCGGCCTGTCCCCGGGAGCTCGGAACGAGGAGTGAACATCCATGCACCACAGCGTTCTGACAGGCCATCGGATCATCCGACCGCGCCTTCGCCGACCCGGCCGGGCCCTGACGGTCCTGGCGTCCATCGCCGTCCTCGCGGCCCTCGTCCCGGCAGTCGCCGCCGTCGCCCTGCGACCCGGGTCCGGAAGCGTCGGCGAGGACCCTCGCGCGGCCCGGCGCGGGCGTCCTCGCGGGGCGGGGCCCGCCGGCCCCGCCCCGTCAGGTCCGGGACGGCCGGCGTCACCGCTTCATGTAGACGCTGTCCATGAAGTCGATGATCTGCTGGTCCGTCAGGCGGTGGCCCTGACGGTGGCCCATCGCCAGGTCGGCCTCGCTGATCATGCCGACCAGCCGGTCACCGTCGATCACCGGGATCCGGCGGATCTGGTGCTGCTCCATCTTCTGGAGCACGGCGTCGATGCCGTCCTCGGCACGGACGCAGTGCAGGTGGCCGGCCAGTTCCATGGCCTTCACGGCGGCCGGGTCCCGTCCCTCCGCGATACATCGGACGATGATGTCGCGGTCGGTGATGATGCCCTTCAGCTTCTGGTCGCCACCGCAGATCGGGAGGGCGCCGACGTTCATGTCGCGCATCATCCGGGCGGCGTCGGCGAGGCTCTGTTCGGCGTCGACGCACTGGGCGCCGGGGTGCATGATGTCTCGGGCTGTGGTCACGGGGACTCCTCCTCAGGGTCTTCCCCCGAGCAGCGAACGGTCCGCTGCGCCCACCCTATGCACCCCGCCGACGGTCCGCGAGCGCATCGCCCCGGGTGCTACGTGCGGTCACCGCCGGGCCGTGCGGGAGCAGGGCCCGGCACGGGCCCTGCCGCTGCGGCGGGCGACGGGGCGGACCGATACTGGGGGCGTGACGGACGAGTTCGCCGGGGCACCGCCCGGCAGGACGGCGGCTGGCGACGACCCGCTCGACGAGGCGGTCCGGGTGCGGCCCACGACGGCGCTGCGCCCGTACGTGGCCTGGTACTCGGGCTACCGCCGGCACGGTGTGCCACCCGCGCTGCACCGGGGTCTGCCGTCCCCGCACCTCACCTTCATCCTGACCCTGGACGATCCGCTCACGGTGGCCGGCCACCCGGACCCGGGGCAGCCGCCCGCCCGGTACGCCACGCTGATCGGCGGCGTGCACACGGCGCCCGCGCTGATCAGCCACGACGGCCGGCAGTCCGGCATCCAGCTCGCCGTCCACCCGCTCGCGGCGCGGGCCCTGTCCGGGCTGGACGTCCCGGCCGAGGCAGTGCTCGGGGCGGCGGCCGCGAGCCTCCGGGAGGCGGCCCGGGAGGCCCGCGACTGGCCGGAGCGCTTCGCGGCGCTGGACGGCGCGCTGCTGCGGCTCGCGCGCCCTTCCGGCCAGGTGCCGCCGGAGGTCGTCCACGCCTGGTCCGCGCTGCGGCGCAGCGGCGGGGCTCTGCCGGTGGCCGCGCTCGCCCGGGAGACCGGGTGGAGCGAACGGCACCTGCTGGACCGGTTCCGCCGGGAGACCGGCCTCAGCCCGAAGGCCGCCGCCCGCGTGATGCGGTTCGACCGGGCCCGCCGGCTGCTGGCCGCGCCCGGCGGGACGCCCCGGCTGGCGGAGCTCGCGGCATACTGCGGCTTCGCCGACCAGGCCCACCTGGCCCGCGAGTTCCGCGCGCTGGCCGGGTGCGCGCCGAGTACCTGGCTGGCCGAGGAGGGGCCGGACGCGGCGAAGTTCCGAAATGTCCAAGGCGGGGCCACCGGGCCCGCGCCAGAGTGAGAGGCATGACGGCGGTCCGGCCCGGTGCCCGTCCGGGACCGGCCGCCACGACCCGGAGGAGGCACCCGCCATGGGCACCGACACCACCGACACCGGCCCCACAAACACCGCCGACATCAACTCCGGCGGAACGGCGCCTGCGCCGCAGGTCTGGCCGAGCCTGCGGGCCCGCGACGCCCACGCGCTGATCCGCTTCCTCTCGGAGGCGTTCGGCTTCGAGGAGGTGGTCGCCTACGGCGAGGGCGCGTTCGTGGCCCACGCGGAGCTGGCCTGGCCGGAGGGCGGTGGTGTGATGCTCGGTTCCGACCGCCCGACGCCCGAGGGCGCCGAGCCCTGGCCCGGCGGCCCCGGCACGTTCAGCGCGTACGTGGTCACGGCGGACCCGGACGCCCTGCACGCGCGGGCCGTCGCCGCCGGGGCACGGATCACCACCGCGCCGTTCGACACGGACTACGGTTCGCGCGACTTCGCCGCCGCCGATCCGGAGGGCAACCACTGGTACTTCGGCACCTACCCGGGCGCGCCCCGACCCACGGCGGGCTGAGCCGTGCGCCCCGGCGATACGAGCGGTGACACGAGCGGTGACACGACCGGCGACGTGACCGCAGCCGATTCCTCCGGCGAGGCGGCGGCCGTGCAGCGACTGCGGGCCGTCTGCCTGGCACTGCCCGAGGTGGACGAGCGGGTCAGCCACGGTGAGCCGACCTGGTTCGCCGGTGCCGGCCGCCGGGCGCGGGTCCTCGTGATGCTCTCCGACCACCGCGACGACCACCTCGCGTTCTGGTGTCCGGCGGCGGCCGGCGCCCAGGAGTTCCTGGTCGCCGAGGCGCCGGACCGGTTCTTCCGGCCGCCCCACGTCGGCCACCGGGGCTGGGTCGGCGTCCGCCTCGATGTGACACCGCTCGACTGGAAGCGGATCGAGGACCTGGTCGCCGACGCGCACGCCCTGGTGACCGGCCGCGCACCTTGACAATATTTTTAGGTCAGGTGACCTATTTTTTCTTCCATGACCACACCCGCACACGTCTCCGCCCCCGACACCCTCACCCACGACCCGCACGGGCCCGTCCTCCTGGTCGGCGGCTACGGGACGGTCGGCGCCGAACTCGCCCGCCTGGTGGCGGCCGACCACCCCGTACTGCTCACCGGCCGGTCCGAGGAACGGGGAGCAGCGCTGGTCCACGACCTCGGCGGAGCCCCGCACGCCGCGGTCCGCCGCTGGGACCTCGCCGACCCGGCACCGTTCCAGGCCGCGGTCCGGGCCGTCGTGGGCGTGGTCAACGACCCGGACGACCGGGTGCTGCGAGCAGCGATCGTCGGCGGGGTGCCGTACGCGGACATCACCCGCTGGACCGTCCGGCTCCAGCGGGCCGCCACCCTGGCCGCCCTGCTGCGCCCGACCGAACCGGTGCTGCTCTCCTCCGCGTGGATGGGCGGCGTCGTCAGCCTGGTCGCCGCCGCGCTGGCAAACCGGCTCGGCGGGGCGGACCGGGTCGAGACCGCCATCCGCTGGGACCTCGCCGACCGGGCCGGCGCGGACTCCGTCGAGTTCATGGACCGGCTGGGGCTGGACTACGAGGTCATCCGCGAGGGCCGGCGCAGCACGGTCGCCCCGTTGAGTGACGCGGGCACCGTCCGGATCGGCGACCGTCCCACCCGGGTCGCCCGGATCGACACGCCCGAGCAGTTCACCCTGCCGCTCACCCTCGGCACCACGACCGCCACCACCCGGATCGGCTTCAGTTCCGGCCTCAGCACCCGGGCCCTGCTGGCCGCCAAGCACGCCGGCTTCTTCCGCTGGGGCCGGGGCGAGCGCTGGCAGTCCGCCCGCCGCGCCATGCTGTACTCACCCGGCGACGGCGGCACCGCGCTCCTGCGGATCGACGTCACGCACGGCGGCCGCACCCTCACCGCCGTCGTCGAGGACCGCGCCGGCCAGGCCCACCTCACCGCCGTCGGCGGCCTGCTCGCCCTCCGCCGCGCCCTCGGCACGGACGGTGCGGCCCCCGCCCCGGCCGGCGTCTCCTTCCCGGAACGGACGCCCCGCCCCGCCCAACTCCTCCCCGCACTCGCCGCCCTCGGTGTCTCGGTCGACATCCACCCCGCCACCGGCTTGGATGCTGCCGCATGAGCACCGCCCCCGCCACACCGCCAGACCCGAACCCGGGCAACCCCACCGAGGTACCCCCCGGGCGGCCCCGCCCCCACAAGGCCACGCGGCGACCGGATCCCACCCCACCCACGCCCGCCCCGAACACCGCCACGGAAGCCGGCACGCCAACGGCTCCCGGCCCGGCACGGCCGAAGCCCACCCCCGGCCCCCACAGATCGGCCACCGCTCCGAAACGCCGCACCCCCGACAGCCCGGCCGAAACCGCCGCCACCACCCCTGGGCACGCAGGCGAACCGGAGGAAGCCGAACGGCAGGCGGAAATCGCCACCGTGGCAGCCCCAACCATGGAGCGAGCCGAAGGCACCGCCGGTGCCCACGGACCGGCCACCGCTCCGGAAGGCCACGCCCTGGCCGGCTCGGCGGGGGCCGCCGGCACGGCGGCCCCGGGGCCGGGCGGCTCCGGCAGTCGCTCGGTGGGAGCTGGGTCCGGAGAGCGGGTTGCCCGGAGTGCCGGCAAGGGGGGCCCGGGGCGGGGACGGAAGGGGGTGGAGCGGCGGGAGGCGCTGTTGGACGCGGCGGAGGGGGTGCTGGTCGCCGAGGGCGGGGCGGAGTTGACGATGCGGGCCGTGGCGGCGGCGGCCGGGGTACGGCTGGGGCATCTCCAGTACTACTTCCCCACGCATGCCGACCTGGTCGCGGCTGTGCTGGAGCGGGTGCTGCGGCGGTCGGCGGAGCGGTTGGCCCCGCTGCTCGCCCCCGAAACCGCCCGCGAAACCGACACCGCCCCTGACACCGACACGGCCGCTGCGGTGGTGGTGGCGCTGCTGGCCGAGCAGGAGGACGCGCGGCTGGTCCGGCTGTTCGCCGAGGTGTGGGCGCTCGCTGCCCGGGACGCGGCGGTGGCCGGTGCCGTCCGGCAGTTCTACGACGGTTACCGGGAGCAGGTGGCCGCGTTCCTCGGCCGGCGACGGCCCGGGCTGTCGCCGGCCGAACGGCAGGCCAGGGCCGGGGTGTTCGTGATGCTGATCGAGGGCGCCTCGCTGTTCCGCTCCGGGCTGGCGGGTGAGCGGGCGCCGGACACCGATGCCACGCTGGTCCGTACCGCGCTTGACCTGCTCGGGCCGTGACACTCCCGGGCAACGGGCAAGCGACCTGCCCGGGGCGTGGACGGCTCGCGCCGCGCCCCCGCGCCGGGCAGACTGGCCGCAACGGACCCGGCCGCGCCGGGACGCGCGCAGCCTCGGAGGCGGCGATGCCGCAGATGGTGGTTGACGGGCGCACGCTCGCGCTCTCGCATCTGGACAAGGTGTACTACCCGCAGACCGGCACCCTCAAGGGCGAGGTGCTGCGCTACTACGCCGCCGTCCACGCCGCGCTGCTGCCGCACCTGCGCGACCGCCCGGTGTCCTTCCTGCGCACCCCGGACGGCGTGGCGGCCGAGGTCTTCGTCGCCAAGAACCCGCCGCCCGGGACGCCCCGCTGGGTGCGCACGGCCGAGGTGCCGAGCAACAGCGGCGAGCTGCGCCAGGTGGTGCTGGAGAACGGCGCCGCCCTGCTCGCACTGGTGAACCTGGGCTGTCTGGAGCTGCACGTGCCGCAGTGGCACACCGCCGCGCCGGGGCTGGCGGACCGGCTGGTGCTGGACCTCGACCCGGGCGCGGGGGCGGACGTCCTCACCTGCCGCACGGTGGCCGGGATGCTGCGCGAGCGGCTCGCGGCGGACGGTCTGGAGGCCTGGGTGAAGACCTCCGGCGGCAAGGGCCTGCACCTGATGGTGCCGCTGGAGCCCATGCCGAGCGCCCGGGTCTCCGCGTACGCCAAGCAGCTGGCCGCCGAGCTGGAGGCGGCCCACCCGGACCTGGTCGTGCACACCATGGCGAAGGCCCGTCGCACCGGCCGGGTGCTGGTCGACTGGTCGCAGAACGCGGCCAAGAAGACCACCGCCGCGCCGTACACCGTGCGGGCGCAGCAGCGGCCGACGGTGTCGGCGCCGCTGTCCTGGGCGGAGTTGGACGCGGCCGGGTCGGTGGAGGAGCTGGTGTTCACGATCGCCGACGTGCCGGATCGGCTGGCGGCGCGCGGCGACCTGTTCGCGCCGCTCCTCGATCCGGCACGCGCCCGTCCGCTGCCCGCCGCCTCGCCGCACACCCCCTCCACCGCCGCCACCTCGACCGCCCCGACCACCCCGACCACCTCACCCCGAAGAGCGCCCTCGGCCGCCGCCCGTGATCCGGTGGTCCTGGAGCCCCCGGTGGAGGTGATGCGCCCGGCGGCCGTGCCCGCCGTCCCCCCGGCGGACGGCCTCGGCGGGGCCGGGGTGGTGTACGAGCTCAAGCTGGACGGCTTCCGCTGCGTGGCCTTCGCGCGCGGGCCGGGGCGTCCGTCGTTCCTGCAGTCCCGCTCGGGGCGGGACCTCACGGCCGACTTCCCGCCGATCGCCGCCGCCGTGACCCGGCTCCCGGCCGGGCTGGTGCTGGACGCGGAGCTGGTCGCCTGGCGCGGCGGACGGTTCGCCTTCGAGGAACTGCTGCGCACCCGCCAGGCGCGGGCCGCCGAGGACGTGGCGCTCGGGCTGATCGCCTTCGACGTGCTCGCCCTGCCGGGTCGGGACGTCCGGGGGCTGCCGTTGGCCGACCGGCGGCGGCTGCTGGTGGCCGCGCTGGCCGACGTCCCGCCCCCGGTCCAGGCCGTCCTGGCGACCACCGACCGGGCCGAGGCACTGGCCTGGATGGAACGGCTCGCCGACACCGGGGTGGAGGGGCTGGTCTGCAAAGCGGCCGGCTCCCCGTACCGGGCCCGCGGCGCCGGGCGGGTCTGGGTGAAGTACCGACGCGGCGACACCGTGGACGCGGCCGTGCGCGCCGTCACCGGACCGCCGGCGCGGCCGAGGGCGGTGGTCCTGGAACTGGACGACGGCCGGGTCCTGCTCTCCTCGCCGCCGCTCTCCCCGCCGCAGTCCCGACAGGTGGCGGAGGCGACGGCCGGACGGCTCGGCACGCCCGTCCACGATCCGCAGTACGGCTCCGTCCGGCCGGTCACCACCGCGCTGCGCGCCGAGGTGACCGTGACCGGACGGCCTCCGACGGCGCTCTTCGTCCGGCTGCGCGGCGACTGAGCCCGGACGCGCCCACCGAGCCGTACCCGCCCACCGAGCCGCGTCGAGGGAGCCCAGCACCATGAACCCCAGCCCCAGCCCCAGCCCGAGTCCCGACCCCAGCCCCAGCCCCGACCCCGCCGAAGCCGACGCCTGCCCCGCCGAGGGCGCGCCCGTGTACGCGGTCGGCCGGGTCGGCGTCGACTTCCGCTCCGCGGCCCGCCTGGACGGCTTCCGGCGACAGCTGGCGGAGGTCCCCGGCGGACCGCCCCCGGATCCCGGGGACGCCCGGCAGCTGTACGACCACCTGGTCGGCAACCCCTGGGCCTCGTCCGAGGTGACCTGGACGCTCACCCTCGACAGCACCCCGGTCTATGCCCTGGAGGCCGGACCCGCCGTCGGGATGGACTGGTCCGGCCCGCTCCCCGGCCCCGCGCCGGACGGGACCGAGGAGGACGAGGAGGAACGGCTCGCGCTGCTGCGCCGGATCGCCGCCGCCCCGCCGGTGCACCCCGTCCACCGGGCGCTGCGCGAGGCGCTGCTCGGCCAGTCGCTCCCGCTCGGGGATCCGGGCCGCATCGGCCGACTCACCGTCCCCGGCCGGCTCACCGAACGCTCGATGCGGCTGTTCTCCGGCCGGACCGTGCCGGTGGTCCGGGTGAGCGCCGTCGGCCTGGCCCGCTGGACGGAGACCCCGCTGATCGCGGCCGCCGTGGACACCGTCGCGGAGGGCATCACCCGGCGCGATCGCAATCCCGACGACGGACACGACGACGACGGAGACGACCACGATCACGACCACGAAGCGGTGACCGGGCACGTCCGCGCACTGCTCGACAAGGTGTACTACCAGCTTCGCAACCCGGGCCGGAGCGCCGCCGAACGGGCGCTGAACCACGCCGTGACGGAGACCTTCCTGAGCGGCGGCCTGCTCGGCGAGGGCCCGCTCTCCGCCCAGTGGCTGCCCGACGCACTCGCCCCCGCCACGCCCGGCCCCGCCACGCCCGGACCGGCCACGCCCGGCCTCTGCACCCTGGACACGATCACCGTCGCCAGGAGCCCGTACTGCCGGGCGGACTCCGACTGCCAGGACGTGATGGTGCGCTTCTTCGACCCGGCCGACGACCGGCGTGCCGCCGTCACCTACGTCTGCACCGTCGACGTCAGCGACGAGCTGCCGGTCAGTCTGGGACCGGTCCACCGCTTCCTCGGCTGACGTCCTCCGGTGCCGTGTGGCGGGAGGGGGCGGCCTCGTGGGCGACCGGCCAGGGCGGGTGCGGGCCCTTGGCCGGGTGCGCGTGGGCGAACTCCGTCACCAGTGTCTCGTTGAAGACCGGCAGGTCGGAGGGCTTGCGGCCGGAGACCAGCACGCCGGGACCGTCCCGGCAGACGTGGACCGGCTCGTCGACCCAGTAGGCGCCGGCGTTGACCAGGTCGGTGCGGATGCTCGGCCAGGAGGTGAGCGTGCGACCGCGCACCGCGTCCGCCTCGATCAGCGTCCACGCGCCGTGGCAGATCACCCCGACCGGCCGGCCGGCGGCGGACAGCTCGTGGACGAAGGCCACGGCGGCCCGGTGCAGCCGCAGGGTGTCGGGATTGGCGACGCCGCCCGGCAGGACCAGCGCGTCGTAGGCGGCCGGCTCGGCCACACCGACGAGGTCGTCGACGGGGAAGGTGTCCGCCCGGTCCAGGTGCCGGAACGCCTGCACGCGTCCGGGCCGGGTGGACACCAGCCGCGGCGTGCCGCCCGCCTCGGCGACGGCCTGCCAGGAGGAGGTCAGTTCGGTCTGCTCGACGCCCTCGGGCGCGACCAGGAACGCGACCGTGCGGCCGGTGAGGGCGACGAACTCCGTCCGGCTCACCCCGCTCACCACCCGTCCCGCGCCGACTCAGCCCGCACGGCCCGCACGGCCCGCACGGCCCGCACCGGGCCCGGCCGCCCCTCCCGCCCGGTCGACGGCCGCGGGCGGCGGCGCCGAGCGCACCCGGGCGCGCGGGCAGTCGAGATGGACGACCAGTTCGAGGTGATCGATCCGGGACACCAGTCCGACCGGTACCAGGACCGGGGCGCCCGGCACCCACGGCCGGGTGTCCACCAGCAGGTGGTCCCCGGCGTCCTGGTCCACCCGGCCCAGCGGGCCGTCCGTCGCCTCGACCTCGTAGCCGACCAGCGTGAGATCGGCGGCGTGGTGGGAGCCGGGGCGGTACTCCCACAGCTCGGTGGTCATCACGTCTCCGGATAGTCCCAGGGCCTGCGCTCGCGGCCGTCCTGCCGGTCGCGGCGCCCCTCCGGATGATCGCCGGGGCGGTCGCCGCCGTCCGTGGGCTCCCCCGGCCACCCGCGGGCGCGCGGTCCCCGGTACCCGCCGTCCAGCAGATCGTCCGCCGTCTCCTCCACGCGGGCGCGCCGCCGACGGCGCAGCACGGTCGACAGGGCGGCCGCCATCAGGACGCTGCCGATCCAGACCGCCGCCGAGGCGATCGCCACGGCCGCGGTGGGCTTGCGCACCGCGACGCTGAGGCAGACCGCCGACATCACCAGTGCCGTCATCAGCACACCGGCCGGCATCCGGCGGCCCAGGCCGCCCAACGCGTTCCCCAACCGGCTCGGCCGTTTGGCACCCATCGTGCTCAACCGCCGGTCGAGGCGGGTGTCCCTGCTCAGCTCGCCCTCGATCTCGGCCAGGAGCCGCCGCTCCCGTCCGCTCAGCGCGGGTCCGTCCATCTCGGTCACCTCCGGCACTTCCGGTGACGACGTCCTCCCGTCCGGGCGAGTGCCCGGCGGGGTGCGGGCTAACCGCTCCGGCCCGCCGAGGCGGTCGAGGCGGTCAACCCGGTCGACGCGGTCGGACGGCGGTCGCGGAACGCCCGGGGGCGGGCGAGCAGGCTGTCGTCCAGCACGCGCAGCAGGGCCGCGGCGTCACGGTGCACCTCGACGGCGCCCGCGGCCCGCAGTTCGGGCGCGGTGGCACCGACGCCGAGCACGGCGACGCAGGCCACCCCGGCCCGGCGCGCCGCCCGGACCTCGGGCACGCTCCCGGCGACGAACACCGCGTGCGCGGGCTCTCCACCGACCAGGTCGAGCGCGGCCCGAACCGGGTCGTGGCCGGGGTCGGTCACGGTGAGCGCGGGGGTCGCGGCAGGACCGGGGGCGGTCAGCACCACGGTCCAGCCACGGGCGGCGCACTCGCGCGGCAGATCGGCGGAACCGCGTGGCGTCGCACGCCAATCGGCCCCGAAGAGTGCCGCGGAGATGACCGTCATGGCCCACCGCTCCCGTTCCGCACCACGTACGGGCGCGCCCTTCCAGGTTAGGCCCGCACCCGGCACCCCGCCCCCTGCCCGCCGGGGAACCGGGCAGCCCCATGCCATCCGCGCGGGCTCAGCCGTCCCGGCGGCCCCGCGCCTCGGGGCCGGGACCCGCGCCGGCCTCGGTGTCGGGGTCGGTGGCCAGCCGGGCGTGGAGGTGCTCGTCGTGGTAGCGGCCGTCGCCGAAACGGTAGGAGGCACGCAGGGTACCTTCGAGCGGGAAGCCGCAACGGTCGGCGACCCGGCACGAGGCGGGGTTGTCGACCGCGTGCGCGAGTTCGATGCGCCGGGCGCCCGCGGTGTCGAAGCCCCAGCGGGTGACCGTGCGGGTGGCCCGGGTGACCACGCCCCTGCCTCGGGCGGCCGGCAGCAGCCAGTAGCCGACCATGGCGAGCCCGTCGGCACGGTCGGTCCACCGCAGGGCGATGGTGCCGAACAGCTCGGAGTCCACGGCGTCCAGGATCGCGAAGTAGCCGAGGCTGCCGTTCTCCCAGCCGGTGGCCCAGCGGTCGAGGCACGCCTCGGCCTGCACCGGGTCGGCGGCGCGCAGCGGGTTCCAGAGGGCGATCTCCGGATCGGCGGCGGCCTTGGTCAGGCTCGCCACCGCACCGCCCCGGACCTCCAGGCCGGGCCGCCACGGACGCAGGACGACGTCGCCCAGGTCGAGGACGGCCGGGACGAACCCGCGGCTGCCGTCGGTCGGCGGTCCTACGGGCGCTGCGGGCGCGGAGGAAGCGGCGGAGCCGACGGGTGTGGTGGAGTGCGTGGTGCTCATCCGCCCTTCCTATCCCCCGTCCCACCTGCCCGGCAACGGATTTACCGTCGCCGCGAAAACCGGTCGGCACCGCAGCCCCGGCGTGCCACGATCGGCCCATGGCCGAACTCCTCACCGCCCACACCTCCGCCCTGGACCCCGGCACCAGGGAGGCGGTCCGGGCCCTGCTGGCCGAGGAGTTCGTCGACCTGGGCGAGGAGGACTGGGAGCACGGGCTCGGCGGCGTGCACGCGCTGGTCCGGGAGGGCGGTGTGCTGATCGGGCACGCGGCGGTGGTCCAGCGGCGGCTGCTGCACGCCGGACGGGCGCTGCGCACGGGGTACGTGGAGAACGTGGTGGTGCGCGCGGACCGGCGCGGGCGCGGCCACGGTGCGGCGCCGATGGCGGCGTCGGAGGCGGTGGTCCGGGGCGGCTACCAGCTGGGGGCGCTCTGCGCGGCGGACGACGCGGTGGCGTTCTACGCGGCGCGCGGCCGGCAGCCGTGGCGCGGTCCGCTCACCGCGCTGACGCCGCACGGCCCGGTGCCGACGCCGGACGACGAGGGCGAGGTGTTCGTGCTGCCGGGTGCGGTGGCGCTGGACCTCGACGGGCGGTTGGTGTGCGACTGGCGCGACGGCGACCTCTGGTAGCCGGAGCCCGGGGGCCGCAGCCCAGGGACCGCCGTCGCGCCGGAGGGGGTCAGACCCGGGCGAGGTAGCCGTTGTCGACGAGCCAGAGCACGTTCAGCCGGGCCGGACCGTCGGGGACGAGCGCGGCGTCGAGCTGGTACTGCAGACCGTAGCCGGGCTGGCCGAACCAGGGCGCTATCGGTCCGGCGTGCACCTTGAAGGGCTTGACCACCTGGTAGTCGTGGTAGTTGCAGCTCGCGGCCGGGTTGGCGTCCAGGCTCTGCGGCGGGATGGAGCGGCTGGCGTAGGGCAGGCCCTCGGGGGCGAGGAACGCGCCGTACTCGCTGCCGTAGCGGTCGATCCGCTGGTTCGGGTAGAGGGTGATCTCGAACTCGACCGGGGTGCCGTCGGGCAGGGTGACGTAGCCGTTGGCGGGCGGGTATATCCAGCCCGGGCTGCCGTTGTTGGCGGTGGGGCTGTAGTAGGTGGCGAGGAACTTCGCCTCGTCGAGGCCACCGGTCCGCCGGTAGCCGATCAGCTCACGGCCGACCGTGCCGGCGGTCGGCAGGTCGGCGGGGCCGAGCCGGGGATCGCCGTGGAAGTCCGCCGTCGAGCACTCGTCGGACGGGGTGGCGGCCGTCGCGGCGGCGAGGGCCGGGGTGGTCGGGGCGAGCAGGGCGACGACCGCGGCGAGCGGTACGGCGAGCAGGCGAAGGCGCACGTTGTCTCCGTCATGAGGTGGTGAGCTGGCAGGCGGGTTGGGTGGTGCGGTGACGAGCCGGCGGCGGCACGGCGGGCGGACCGGAGCGTGATCGGTCACCCTCCGTGGCCAAGCCGGCACCAGGCAATCGGATCATCTGATCGCGCGTCAACCGTGATAGCCCGTAACGGGTCCGGAGCCCCCGGTTTCGGCCAACCCGCGCACGTCGGGCGCCGGGGGCGTGCAAACTGGAGGGTCGCGCCCCCAGCCTCGGACCCGGCACAGCCGCCGCAACCAGCGGCGGACCCCGCCGGAGCCGCCGGGGGACGCATCAGTTCCATTGACAGCGCGTCGGGCCGGCCCGATCCTCGCCGGTACGGCCCGGCCGCCGGCCACGGCCGCTCGACGACCGGGGGTGGTCAGCGATGACGGACCAGTGCGCCGCACGGCGGATGCCGACGTCGGTCCGGCGGGCGGTCGCGTGCGTGTGGATCCACGCCGCGCTCAGCGGCTGCTCGGGCCTCCTGCTGCTCGGGGCCCTCGGCCGGAACCAGGGCGACGAGGTCGCGCTGGTGCGCTTCGTCGCGATGACCTCCGTGCTGGTCGGACTGCTGCTCGGCACCTGTGCCGGCCTCGCCTCGCGCCGGGCCGGCTGGACCAGGACGACGGTGGCCGTCATCGAGGCCCTGTCCGTGGCCGTCGGCGTGCTCCTGGTGGCCACCGGCTCGTTCGCCGCCCTGGCCGGCATCGCCCTCGGCGCGTTCGTCCTGCGGGCGTTCCTGTCCGCCGACGGGCGCGCCTGGTTCAGTGACTAGGCATGCCCGCCGGCCCGCGGCGGGGACGGCGGGGCTCAGGCCAGGGACCGGGTTCGGGCCAGGGACCGGGTTCGGACCGGGGACCGCCGGGTTCAGCCCCGGCTGCTGGGGGCCAGGCGGCCGAGGAGGTGCAGCAGGCGGTCCAGCGCATCGCGGGAGTTGGGCTCCGTCAGGTTGACCATCAGCCGGAACGCCGCCCGCAGCAGGGCCGGGTTGCCGAGCCCGGCCGCCCCGGCCGCGCCCACCAGCCGCGGGTGGCTCAGCGCGGCGGCGGTGAGCCGCCCGAGCGCGAAGTAGCCGTCGTAGGCGGCGCGCAGGGCCTGCGGGTAGGCGCGCAGGGCCAGATCGCGGCCGCGGTCGGTGCGCCGGGCGAGGGCCTGGACGATCGCCTCGGCGGCGAAGCGGCCGGACTCCATCGCGTAGGCGATGCCCTCACCGGTGGCCGGACTGACCGTGCCGCCGGCGTCGCCGACCAGCAACAGGCCGTCGGCGTAGTGGGGTTGGCGGTTGAGTCCCATCGGAAGGGCGGAGCCGCGGATCGGTTCGGTGACGGCCTCGGGGTGGTAGCCGTACTCGGCGGGGAGATCGTCGCACCAGCGGCGGAGCAGCTGCCGCCAGTCCACCTCGCGGGGCACCGCGCCGGTGTCGACGACACCGAGGCCGATGTTGGCGGTGCCGTCGCCCATGCCGAACACCCAGGCGTAGCCGGGCAGCAGGCGGCGGGCCGGGTCGGTGGGGTCGCGCAGGTCGAGCCAGGCCTCCAGGTAGCGGTCCTCGTGGCGCGGGGTGGTGAAGTAGGTGCGGTAGGCGACCCCCATCGCGCGGTCGGTACGGCGGTAGCGCCGCATCGCCAGCGAGAGCCGGGTGGAGTTGCCGTCGGCGGCGACCACCAGGGGCGCGCGGTAGGTGACGGGCCGGCGCTCCTCGCCGAGCCGGGCGGTGACGCCGGTGATCCGGCCGGTCCGCTCGTCCAGCACCGGGCCCGCCACGTTGGCCCGCTCCACCAGCCGGGCGCCGGCCGCGGCAGCCCGCCGGGCGAGCAGCTCGTCGAAGTCGGCGCGGCGGCGGACCAGCCCGAAGCCGGGGTAGGCGGACAGCTCCGGCCAGTCGAGTTCCACCCGGCGCCCGCCCGCGACGATCCGCAGGCCGCGGTTGTGCAGCCAGCCGGCGGATTCGGAGACGTCGATCCCGAGGTCGATCAGCTGCCGGACGGCGCGGGGGGTGAGGCCGTCGCCGCAGACCTTCTCCCGAGGGAAGGCCGACTTCTCCAGCAGGAGGACGTCCAGGCCGGTGCGGGCCAGGTGGTAGGCGGCGGTGGAGCCGGCGGGACCCGCGCCGACCACGATCACATCGGCCGTGTCCGCGCCGGTCCCGGACGCGCCGTCGGCGGCGGTCGGCTCCGCCCCCTCGACCGGCTCCGCTCCCCCGGTCCGCTCCGCTCCCCCGGCCTGCCCGGCGCCCCCGACCGGCTCGGCCGCCCTGACCGGCTCGGCGCCGCCGGACGGGCCGGCGGGGTCCGGCTGGGCGGGACGGGTGGACGACTGCTCTGCTGGGCCGGGCATGCGGCGCTCCCACGGGTGTCGGTCCTGCGGCGGACTCAGCGGATTCGGCGGACACAGACGATATGGACCGCGAACGCCCCGTCGAACCCGACACGCGGGCATCGGCCGCCCCACCCGACACCACCCGGCCCGATCGGACCGATCCCGCACACCGGCCCCTCACATCCGGGTGACCGAATCGTTGCCATGGATTTGTCGGACAATCTGCTTTGCTTTCTGGCAATTCGGCCAAACCGTCCTTGCGGGGCCGAACCGGCTACGGGATTTTGATGCGTCTCGTCCGCCGACCGATGTCGGCCGAGGGCTCCCACCTCCACGCGCGGCCCCGCCGGGCCGCCGATCCCCGTTGGACACAGCCATGCGCATTCGCTCCACCACGGCGCGGTCCCTCGTCGCCGTCCCCGCCGTCGCCGCCCTGCTGCTCGCCACCCCCACCGCCGAGGCCGCCGCCGGCGGCCAGGCCGCGAAGGGCAACAACGGCACCGTCAAGATCCACGACTCCTCGACGGGCGAGGAGCCCAAGAACAACGAGCCCAAGGTATGCGCCTTCTACCTGGACTCGTTCGGCTTCGACCCGGGCCAGGACATCGTCTGGCTGATCGCCCAGATGCACACCGACAACAAGGAGACCGCCGTCGTGTACGGCGACATCCCGGTGGACGGCAAGGGCCACATCCGGACCGAGGACATCAACCTGCCGGACGGCCAGTACAAGCTGTACTGGGCCTCGGTGGAGCTTGACCACGGCAAGCTGCCGACGACGCCGCCGAAGCTCAACAACCCGAAGCACAAGGTGTTCAAGGTGGACTGCGGCGGCCGCACCCCCACCCCGACCGCCACGCCGAGCCCGACCGGCAAGCCCACCTCCACGCCGCCGGTGACGCCAACGCCGGTGCCGACGCCCACCAAGGCGACCCCGGTCCCGCCGCCGCCCACCAGCGCGACGCCGACCACCCCGCCGACCACCCCGCCGACGACGCCGGTCCCGACGGTCCCGGTCACCCCGAGCACGGTGCCCACGGTGGCCCCGAGCGAGACGCCGTCGCCGACCGAGGCGCCGACCCCGTCCACGCCGCCGACCACGACGCCGCCGAACCCGACGGTCCCGCCGACCGTCGCCCCGACCGGCTCGCCGAGCGCGGTCCCGTCGGTCACGCCGAGCACCACGCCCAGCGGCACCGCGAGCCCGTCGGCCACCCCCTCGGCCAGCCCGGGTGCGACCGGTTCGGCGAGCCCGTCCGGCACCGCCACCCCGGGCGGCCAGGCGCCGGAGCCGAGCGCGAGCGGCCCGGCCCCCAAGCCCACCGCGACCGTTCCGGTGCACATCGCGCCGGCCGACACCGTCGTCGACCCGGCCGACCCGCTGATCATGCCGACCCAGGTCAGCGTGCCGACCCCGATCGCCGGTGGCACCTCCTCCGGCAAGGACCTCGCGTCCACCGGCAGCAACGGCACCGGCACCCTGCTGATGGCCGGCGCGGGCACCGTCCTGCTGCTCGGCGGCGCGGGCGCCGTCGTCTACACCCGCCGCACCCGCCGCTCCTCCTGATCCGGCGCCCGGACCTCCGGCACCCGGACACGCGAACGGGCCGGTGACCCTCAAGGTCACCGGCCCGTTCGCCGTCCCCGCCGTCCCCGTCCCCGCCGTCCCCAGGGCGCTCAGGGGGTGATCGCCAGCTCCACGTAGGCAGCCAGGATGGCCAGGTGCACCGCTCCCTGGAGCGGCGTCGCCCGGCGCGGGATGACCGTCAGCGTGCCGACCACGATGGTCAGCGTGAGCAGCACCAGGTGCGAGGAGTCCAGGCCGAGCACCAGCGGCCCGGAGAGCCAGTACGAGGCGACCGCCACGGCCGGGATGGTCAGGCCGATGCTCGCCAGCGCGGAGCCGAGCGCCAGGTTGAGGCTGGTCTGCACCCGGTTGCGCTTGGCCGCGCGCAGGGCGGCGATGGTCTCCGGCAGCAGGACGAGCAGCGCGATCACGACACCCACCACCGAGTTCGGCAGCCCGGCCGACTGCACCGCCGACTCGATGGTCGGCGACACGCCCTTGGCCAGGCCGACCACCGACACCAGCGCCACACCGAGCAGGGCCAGGCTGACGATGGTGGCCCGCAGCGTCGGCGGCTCGGCGTGGTCGTCCTCCTCCACCACCTTGCCCTCCGGGGTGACCGGCAGGAAGTACTCCCGGTGACGGACCGCCAGGGTGGCGACGAACAGGCCGTAGAGCACGAGCGAGGCGGCGGCCGCGAAGGCCAGCTGGGCGGGCGAGAACTGCGGGCCGGGCGAGCTGGTGGTGAAGGTCGGCAGCACCAGGCTGAGCGTGGCGAGGGTGCCGATGCAGGCCAGCGCCGCGCCCGTCCCCTCGGCGTTGAAGACCGCCACCCGGTGCTTGCTGGCCGCCACCACGATGGACAGGCCGAGGATGCCGTTGCAGGTGATCATCACCGCGGCGAACACGGTGTCCCGGGCGAGCGTCGCCGACTTGTCGCCGCCGTCGATCATCAGGGTCACGATCAGCGCGACCTCGATCACCGTCACCGCGACCGCGAGCACCAGGGAACCGAACGGCTCGCCCACCTTGTGGGCGATCACCTCCGCGTGGTGCACGGCGGCGAGCACGGCGCCCGCCAGGAACAGCGACACCACGCCGACCACCCAGCCGGGGAGATCGCGGTGCCAGGTCAGGGCGAGGACGGCGAAGGCCAGCAGGGGCACGACGACGGTCCACTGCGTGACGGCAGGTCGGAGCTTGGTGAACATGCCGCCGAGCATCCCATCCGGAAGCACGGGTTCCACGGCGGCGCCACCGGGGAGGCCGCGGATGTGGCCGACCTCATGACCCGGCCACCGTAGTCCCGCCGTACTCCGCGAGGTAGGCGAGGACCTTGCCGACGTGCGGTTTCACCCGATCGGGTACACCGCCGGCGTCGGCGACCGTCTTGTCGCTCGTCCGGTAGCCGGCCGTCACCAGGGCGGGCAGCTCGGCGGCGGGATAGCCGCGCTGCTTGAAGCGCTGGGCGAGCCAGCAGACGTAGCCGCCCATCGCGGCGATGGCGTCGTCGGGGTCCAGGTAGTCCTTCACGCCGTCGTGGTCGGCGTCCTGCGCCCAGGCGTTGAAGACCGAGGGGGTCCACATCGCCACGCCGTACTCCCCGGTCTCGGGGCGGGCGGCGGCCGGGTCGAAGCCGGACTCCGCCTTGATCATCGCGGCCAGCAGCACCGGGGTGACCTCGGCCTCGGGGCAGCGGCGGGCCGCGTCGTCGATCGGCGTGCGCAGCGCGACGGGGACGTCGGCGCCCGGCGGGATCGCACCCGGCCGGACCGGACCGCGCACCGGCGGCGGCGCCCCGGACGCCACCGCCGACGCGGACGACGCGGACGACGCGGACGGCTCGGCCGGCTCCGGCGCGCCGGTGAGCGCCAGCAGGGCGGCGGCCCCGGCGAGCAGCGCCGTCGCGCCCACGGCGGTGCGGCGGCGCCGCGGC
>NZ_JBHVPZ010000001.1:405274-467746 GCF_042887135.1 Kitasatospora sp. NPDC057965 | reverse complement strand
ACACGGACCCGGCCGCCACGAGATCCTGGAACCGAGTCCGCGCCGCGTGATCAAAAGCCGGACAGTTGGGGGGAATCCCCTATCGAACGCCCTCTGAGGACCGGCTCCGAGGACCGGCGGCACGGCCGGCCGTGCCGCCACTCCCGGGCCGGGCCCCGCACCGGGCCAGGTGGCCGGGCGGTCAGCCGCACCGACGGTGCCGATCACGAGCGGCTTCCGGGTGCCGTCGGACGTCCACCAGGTCCCGCCGCGGCTGGGGTCGGCCGGGTCACGGACGTACGACGGCGCCCCCGCCCCCTCCGGAGAGGGGACGGGGGCGCGTGTGCGCAGGTGGTGCTACCGGCCGGTGGAGGCGTGCACCCGGTCGGCCGGGTCGTCGTCCTCGACCGGCTCCGGCTTGCCGGACGGGTGCGGCACCCGGACGGAGCCCGGGACGCTCCGGCCCTTGCGGGCGGCCTCGGCGAGGGCGAGCTGCCGGTCCGCCTCGGCCTGGATGGCGTCCTTGTCACCGATCTCGGCGTCCGGCAGCGCGTCCGGCAGGATGTCCTCCAGCAGGCGCAGCGGCCGGTAGGCGAGGCCGAGCAGGCCCCAGACGAAGAGCACCAGGCCGACCACCACGAGCAGCAGTCCGGCGCCGCGGCCCGGCCCGGTGCCGAGCACCAGGCCGACCGAGTCGGCCAGCGCGCCGCCGGGCCGCATCATCGGCTCGAAGACGTGGTCGGAGAGCGGGCCCGCGGTGAGGAAGCCGAGCGGCATCATCGACATGGCGAGCATCTGGTTGGTCGCCAGGACGCGGCCCTGGAGCTCCATCCCGACCTTGGTCTGGATCAGCGCCATCCAGTGCGAGTTGAGGATCATCATGGCCGACCAGAGGACGAAGAGTCCGCAGGCGGTCAGCGCGGTCTCCGGGCGGCTGCCGGCCAGGACGGCGGCGAGGCCGACCACCGAGGTGAAGCCGATCATGCCGATGGTGCGGCGGCGGGTGCCGCCCCAAAGCCCCATGACCAGGGCGCCGATCATGGCCCCGAGGCCGCCGAGCGCGGTGATGACGCTGAGCTGCAGGGGCGTGCCGCTGGCCAGCACCATCGGGGTGATCAGCACGGTGGCGACGGCGAACAGGTAGTTGAACACCACGAAGAAGACCACCATCGCGACCAGGCTGTGCCGGCGCGCGATGTACCGCCAGCCGGTGACGACCTCGCGCCAGAGCGGCTCCTCCTGCTTGTCGAACATGGCGTCCGGGAAGCGGACGATCAGCAGGCAGGTGACACCGGTGAGGAAGGTCGCCATGTCGAACAGCACGACGCCGTGCAGGCCGATCAGCGTGACCAGCACGCCGCCCGCCAGGATGGCCATCATGTCGCCCGCGCCGGTGCCCAGCTGGGCGAGACCGTTGGCCTGGCCCAGGTAGCGCTTGGGCACGAGCTGGGTGATCGAGGCGAGGTAGGCGGGCCGTTGGAAGGCTCCACAGGTGGAGCCGATGCAGGCCACCACGTAGATGTGCCAGATCTGGAGCAGGTCGGCCCAGAGCAGCAGACCGAGGCCGAGCATGCCGGCGGCGGCCACGGTGTCCGTGACGATCATGATCTTGCGCCGGTCGACCCGGTCGGCGAGCGCGCCGGCGACCGGTAGCAGCAGGACGGCCGGCAGCACCGCGATGAACGAGATCATCGCGAAGTCGAAGGCCGAGTTGGTCTGCTGGTAGACCCAGACGCCGAGCGCGAAGGTCGACAGACTGGTGCCGATCATCGAGACGAACTGGCCGATCGCCACCTTGGCGAAGATCCCCAGCTCGGCCCGGGCGGCCGGGCGCTTGACCGCGGCCGGGGCGGATATCTCCCCGGTGGCGGCGAACTCCGCCAGCACCCGGGCGAGTTCATCGGCCTGGTGCTTGAGGAAGTAGTGCCCGGCGCGCGGCACGACGGCGAGCTCGACGGTGTCGCCGAAGTGCTCCCACTCGGCGTACCGCTCCTCGTAGAGCAGGGTGGCGCGGTCCTTCTCGCCGACCACGCACAGGATCGGGGCGTCGATCTTCTCCGGCCGCTCGTCCCCGTAGGCGCGGGTGTAGAAGTCCTCGGCCTGCCGCACGTCGTGGCGCAGCGCCCGGACCAGGAAGTCCTGCTCGGCCTGGTCGTAGACGTCGGTGAAGCCGCCCATGGCGCGCAGGTACTCCAGGTAGCCGCGGTTGGACAGCACCCGGTCGCCCGGCATCCGGCGGGCCATCCACTCGGCGAAGCGCCCGGGCAGCCGGGCGGCCGGGAAGGTGCCGCCGAGCGCGAGGCCGCGCAGGTCGACGCCGGCCGCCTCCAGCCGGGAGCCGAGGGCGGTGGCGAGCGCGCCGCCCAGGCAGTGCCCGTAGAGCAGCACCGGGCCGTCGACCTTCTCCAGCACCTGGGCGGTCAGCTCGTCGGCGAGCCCGTTCAGCTCGGCGAGCTCGTCGTCGGGCCGGCTCGGGTCGTGGCCGGGCAGCTCGACGGCGTACAGCCGGTGGCCGGCGGGCAGCGCGTCGGCGAGCGGCTGGAAGGTGATCGGGCTGCCGCCGCCGTAGGGGACGCAGACCACGTTGATCGCGGCCGGGGCGTTGCCGCGGGTGAGCTTGTGCAGCAGGCTGCGCGGGCCCTCGTCGGCGGTGCCGCCGGCCCGGGCGTCGATCAGCGCGGCCAGCTCGTGCACGGTGGGGTGCTGGAACAGGTCGATGACCGACAGACCGTCACCGATCAGGCGCACGGCCTTCACGGCGGAGAAGGAGTCGCCGCCGAGCGCGAAGAAGTCGTCGGCCGCGCCGACCTCCTCGGCCTCCAGCACCTTGCGGTAGACCTCGGCCACCGCGTGCTCGGTGTCGGTGGTCAGCTCGCCGCCGCCGGAGACCGGCTGGGCGGCGACCGGCTCGGGCAGGGCGGCCCGGTCGACCTTGCCGTTGGCGTTCAGCGGCAGGGCGTCCAGGACGACCAGGGCGGCCGGGACCATGTAGTCGGGCAGCCGGGTGCGCAGCGCGGCGCGCAGCTCGCCCGGGTCGGGCGCGGCGGCCGGGTCGGCGGGCACCAGGTAGCCGACCAGGGAGCGCGCGGCGCCCTCGCCGCGGGCGACCACGACGGCCTCGCGCACCTCGGGGCGGGCGGTCAGCTCGGCCTCGACCTCGCCGATCTCGACCCGGAAGCCGCGGATCTTGACCTGGTGGTCGATCCGGCCGAGGAACTCGATCGCGCCGTCGGGGCGGCGGCGGACCAGGTCGCCGGTGCGGTAGGCGCGGTGGCCGTCCACCTCCAGGAAGCGCTCGGCGGTGAGGTCGTCGCGGCCGAGGTAGCCGCGGGCCACGCCGCCGCCGGAGACGTACAGCTCGCCGGGGACGCCGAGCGGGACGGGGCGCCGGTGGGCGTCCAGCAGGTGGGCGCGGACGTTGCCGAACGGCCGGCCGAGCGGCGCGGTGGCCGCGTCGCCGAGGTCGGCGGGCACGGGCGTGCCGAGCATCGAGACGGTGGTCTCGGTGGGCCCGTAGTGGTTGTGCAGCGGCAGGTCGGGCCGGGCGGCGCGGATCCGGTCCACCAGGTCGGGCCGCAGCGCCTCGCCGGCGCAGATCAGCAGCCGGGCGGGGAGGATCGCGGCGAGGCCGGTGCCGTGCGCGGCCAGGCCCTCCAGGTGGCTGGGGACCAGCTTCATGGCGTCGATCCGGTGCTCGGCCGCGTAGGCGGCGAAGGCGTCCGGGTCGGTGGCCTGGTCACGGGTCAGCAGGTGCAGGCAGCCGCCGCCGGTGAGCGCGCCGAACACGTTGGTGGTGCCCAGGTCGGCGGCGAAGGTGGAGACCAGCGCCCAGTTCCAGCCCTGCTGGTCGCCGCCGATCCGCTCGCGCAGGCCGTGCAGGTAGTTGCGGTAGTTGCGGTGCTCGACGGCGACGCCCTTGGGCGCGCCGGTGGAGCCGGAGGTGAAGATGAGGTAGCAGAGGTGCTCGGGACGGACGTCCGCCTCGGGCGCGTCGGCACGCTCCTCGCCGTCCGCGACGACCACCGGCAGGTCGGCGGTGAGCCGCTCGCGCAGGTCGTCGGTGGTGACGACGGCGGCGGCCCCGGCGGCGTCGAGCAGGGCGTGGATGCGCCCGTCCGGGTAGACCGGGTCGAGCGGCAGGTAGGCGCCGCCGGCCTTGAGGATGCCGAGCATGCCGACCACCAGCGCGGCGGAGCGCTCGACCAGCAGGCCGACCGGGCGGTCCGGGCCGACGCCGTGCTCGCGCAGCCGGTGGGCCAGCGCGTTGGCGCGCCGGTCGAGTTCGGCGTAGCTGAGGACGCCGTCGGCGCCGCGCACGGCGGGCGCGTCGGGGGTGCGGCGGGCCTGCTCCTCGACCAGGCCGTGCAGGGTGCCGTCGAGGTCCCAGTCGCGCAGGGTCTCGTCGTCCCACTCGGCGAGCTGCCGCTGCTCGGACGGGGTGAGCAGGGCCAGGTCGGCGAGCGGGCGGTCGGGGCCGGCGGCCATCGCGTCGAGCACCGTGGTGAGGTGGCCGAAGACCCGCCGGACGGTGGCCTCGTCGTACAGCTCGGTGCGCCAGACGAGGTCGGCGGCGAGGTCACCCCCGGTGTCGACGACGGCCACCGACAGGTCGAACTTGGCGGTGTCGGTGCCGATCGGCTGCCAGTCGACGCTGTGGCCGGGCAGCTCGGGACGGGCCTCGGCCTGGTTGTGGACGTTCAGCAGGACCTGGAACAGCGGGGTGTGGGCGAGTTCGCGCTCCAGGCCGAGGGCGTCGATCAGCCGCTCGAACGGCAGGTCCTGATGGCCGTAGGCGCCCAGGGTGGCGTCCTTGACGCGCTCCAGGAGCTCACGGACCGTCGGGTCGCCGGAGAGATCGGTGCGCATCGCCAGGGTGTTGACGAAGCAGCCGACCAGCGGCTCGGTCTCGCTGCGGGTGCGCCCGGCGATCGGGGTGCCGACGGTGACGTCCTCGCTGCCGGTGTAGCGGCCGAGGACGGTCTGCAGGGCGGCCAGCAGCACCATGTAGACGGTGCTGCCGGTCTGTTCGGCGAGGGCGCGGACGCGGCGGCTGCGCTCGGCGCCGAGCTCCGCGGTGAACCGGGCGCCGGTGGTGCCGGCGACGGCCGGCCGCGGCCGGTCGGCGGGCACCGTGACGGTGGAGGTGGCGCCGCGCAGGCGCTCCTGCCACCAGGCCTGCTGGCGGTCGAGTTCGGCGGCCAGCTCGGTCTGCTGCCAGTGCGCGACGTCCGCGTACTGGACGGGCAGCGGCGTGAACGCCGGGGCGGCGCCGGTGCGGCGGGCGCCGTAGGCGGTGGCGAGGTCGCCGAAGAGCACGCCGATCGACCAGCCGTCGGCCGCGATGTGGTGCAGCACCAGACTGAGTACGGCGCCGTCGCCGGTGCGCAGCAGGGCGGCGCGCAGCGGCAGGTCGGCCGCGAGGTCGAACGGACGGCGCGCCTCGGCCTCCAGCCGGGCCTCGACCTGCTCGGCGGGGACGTCGGCGGTGGTGAGGGTGAACCGGTCGGCGGGCAGCGCCTCCGGGCGCACCTCGCCGTCGACCTCCGGGTAGACGGTGCGCAGCACCTCGTGCCGGGCGAGGACGTCGGTGAGGGCGGCGGCGAGGGCGGCCTCGTCGGGTTCGCCCTCGATGCGCAGGGCGAGCGGGATGTGGTAGGCGGCGCTGTCCGGCTCGTACTGGGCCAGGAACCACATCCGGCGCTGGGCCGAGGAGAGCGGCGCCGGGGTTCCCTCGGGGCGCGGGGCGATGGTGCGGCGGTCGGTGCCGCCGCCGGCCGCGGCCGCCTCCTTGGCGGCCTTGGCCTTGGCGAGGCGGCGGCGCAGCAGTTCCTGCCGTCTGGCGGCCGGATCCGGTTCCGGGACGGTCCCGGCGGTGGGCTGGTCGGTCATGCGGTCTCCCCCGTTCGAACGCCGGTGTCTCCGGCGGCCGGGCGTGCGTTGGTGGTTCCGGGCTCTCCGGTGTTGCCGGTGGTTCCGGATGTGGATCGGTGGGTCACTGGGCGCTCCCTGCGGTGGCGTCGAGGCCGAGGTCGTCGCCGAGGTCGTCGAGGTCGTCGATCTCCTCCAGCAGGCGCTCCTCGACGCGGCGGGCCAGGGCGGCCAGGGTCCGGTCCTCGAAGACGACGCGCAGGGGCAGTTCGGTTTCGAAGGTGTCCCGGATCCGGGCGAGCAGCCGGGTGGCGAGCAGCGAGTGGCCGCCGAGCGCGAAGAAGTCGTCGTGCCGGGAGACCCGTTCGACCTTGAGGACCTCGATCCACAGGTCGGCGAGCAGTTCCTCGCAGTCGCCCTCCGGCGGGGCGCCGGCGCCGCCGAGCTGCGGCACCGGCAGCGAGGCCCGGTCGACCTTGCCGGCGGGGGTCAGCGGCAGCGCGTCGAGCAGGACCAGGCCGGCGGGCACCATGTAGTCGGGCAGCCGCTCGGTCAGGGCGATGCGCAGCGCGTCCTCGGTGAGGCCCGGGGCGACGGCGTAGCCGGCCAGGGCCGCTCCGGCCGGGGTCTCGACGAGCCGGGCGGCGCCCGCGGTGACGCCGGGGACGGCGGTGATCGCGGCCTCGATCTCGCCCAGCTCGATGCGGAAACCGCGGAGCTTGACCTGGGCGTCGGCGCGGCCGTGGTACTCCAGGCGGCCGTCGGCGCGGCGGCAGGCGAGGTCGCCGGTGCGGTACATCCGCGCGCCGTCGGTGCGGCCGGGTTCGGCGGTGAACCGTTCGGCGGTCAGGTCGGGCCGGCCGTGGTAGCCGAGCGCGACGCCGTCGCCGGCGATGCACAGTTCGCCGATGCCGTTGACCGGCACGGGCTGCCCGGCGGTGCCGAGCAGGTGCAGCCGGGTGTTGGCGATGGGCGCGCCGAGGGCCACCACGCCGCTGTGGGCGGCGATGTCGGGGGTGACCCGCTGGACGGTGGACCAGATGGTGGTCTCGGTCGGACCGTACATGTTCCACAGCGTGCCGACCCGGCCGAGCAGGGCGCGGGCGAGGTCGGCGGTGAGCGCCTCGCCGCCGCACAGGGCGGTCAGCCCGGGACGGCCGGCCCAGTCGGCCTCCAGCAGCATCCGCCAGGTGGCGGGGGTGGCCTGGACGTGGGTGACACCCTGCTTGTCGATCCAGGCGCCGAGCGCGGTCCCGTCGGTGGCGGTGGCGCGGTCGGCGATCTCCACCCGGGCGCCGGTGACCAGCGGCAGCCACAGCTCCAGGCCGGCGATGTCGAAGGTGACGGTGGTGACGGCGGCCATCACGTCCCGCTCGGTGAGGCCGGGTTCGCGGCCCATCGAGGTCAGGAAGTTGACGATCGCGCGGTGCGGCACGGCGACGCCCTTGGGCGCGCCGGTGGAGCCGGAGGTGTACAGCAGGTAGGCCGGGTCCTCCGGGCCGACGGTGACGGCCGGCGCCTCGGCGGGGGCGGCCGCGTGCTCGGGGCCGTCCACCAGGACGCTCGCGCGGCCGTGCAGCAGCTCGTCGCCGGCCGTGGCGGTGTCGGCGACCAGCAGGGTGACGCCGGCGTCGTCGAGCACGCCGCGGTTGCGGGCGAGCGGCTGGTCGACGTCGAGCGGCAGGTAGGCGGCGCCGCTGCGCAGCACGCCGAGCAGGGCGACGGGCAGCAGCCGGCCGCGCCGGACGGCGACGGCGACCAGGCTGCCGCGGCCCGCGCCGCGGGCGGCCAGCAGGTGGGCCAGCCGGTCGGCGGCGGCGTCGAGTTCGGCGTAGCTCAGGGTGCCGTCGGCGGCGGACACCGCGGGCGCGTCCGGGGTGCGGGCGGCCTGGGCGGCGACCAGTTCGTGCAGCCGGGCGTCGGGGACCGGCGCCTCGGTGCGGTTGACCGGCTCGTCGGCGGCGAGTTCGGCGGCGGAGAGCATGACCAGCTCGCCGAGCGGGCGGTCGGGCTCGGCGACGGCGGCGGCGAGCAGCGCGACCAGGTGGTCGAGCGCGGCGCGCACCGACCGCTCGTCGTAGCGGGCGGTCCGGTACTCGGCGGACAGCAGCGGGCCGTCGGTCGGGAACTCCAGGAACAGCGAGAGGTCGGTCTTCGCGGTGCTGTTGCACACCTCGGCGACGAACGTCAGGCTCAGGCCGGGCAGTTCGACGCCGGCCACCGGGTGGTTCTGGACGGCCAGCAGCACCTGGGAGATCGGCGAGGCGGTGAGGCCGGCCGAGCCGCCGGAGGCGCGGGCGTGCTCGACGAACGGGAAGCCGCTGTGCTCGGCGGCCTCCAGGACGGCCGGGCGGACCCGGGCGAGCAGGTCGCGGAAGCTGTCGGTGCCGGCCACGTCGAAGCGCAGCGCGACGGTGTTGATCAGCGAGCCGAGCACCGTCTCCAGCTCGGGCACCGGGCGGACGGCGAAGGGGCTGAGCACGGCGACGTCGGTGCGTCCGGTGTAGCGGTGCAGCATCCCGCCGAGCGCGGCGAGCACCGCCATGTAGAGGCTGGCGCCCTCCTGGGCGGCCCACTTCTCGACGCCGGTGACCAGGCCGGCGTCGAGCCGGCGGGCGATCCGGCGGCCGGCGACGTCCTGCGGGTTGGGGTGCGGGCGGTCGCCGGGCAGGTGCTGGTCGCCCTCGATCCCGCGCAGCCGCTCGCCCCAGCGCTCGGCGGCCTCGCGGCCGGCCGCGACGTTGAGCTCCTCCCAGCGGGCGACGTCCGACAGCTGGAGGTCGGGCTCGGGCAGTTCGCCGTCCCGGTAGGCCCGGGCGAGCTCGGCGAGGAACAGCCCGGCGGCCCAGCCGTCCATCGCGGCGTGGTGCACGGTGAACAGCAGCTCGTGCCGGTCCTCGCCGGTGCGGACGGCGAGGACGCGCAGCAGCCGGCCGTT
The DNA here is from genome assembly GCF_042887135.1 of Kitasatospora sp. NPDC057965. Lineage (NCBI taxonomy): Bacteria > Bacillati > Actinomycetota > Actinomycetes > Kitasatosporales > Streptomycetaceae > Kitasatospora > Kitasatospora sp. NPDC057965. The sequence continues at coordinate 458,961 of NZ_JBHVPZ010000001.1, read as the reverse complement.
GAACAGGTCGAGCGGGCGGGCGGCCTCGGCGCGCAGCGCGGCGTCGATCGCCTCCTCGTCGGGCTGCGCGCCGTCGGCCCCGGTGAGGTCGAGCAGCGGCACCTCGACGGTGTAGGGCGGGCGGACGTCGGCGTCGACCGGGTCGTGCTCGGTCGGGATCGCGGCTCCGCGCAGCGCGGTGCGCAGCGCCTCGTGGCGGCGGACGACCTCGGTGAGCGCGCGGCCGAGCTCCTCGCGGTCGAGGGCCCCCTCGGCGCGGATCCGCAGCGGCACGTTGTAGAGCGGGCTGTCGTGCTGCATGGACTCGTGCAGCCACAGTTCGCGCTGGAAGTCGGTGGCGCGGGCGGGCAGGTCGGACCGGCGGCGGGGCGGCTCGACGGAGGCCCGTCCGCCGCCGCCGTTGGCGACCCGGACGGCCAGGGAGGCGATGGTCGGGGCGGCGAAGAACTCGGCGAGCGGCACCCGGGTGCCGAACTCGCGCTCGATCCGGGCCAGCAGGCCGGCGGCGAGCAGCGAGTGGCCGCCGAGGTCGAGGAAGACGTCGTGGACGCCGATCTCGGGGACGCCGAGCAGGCCCTGCCAGAGTTCGGCGATCCGGCTCTCGACGGGGGTGCGGGGGGCGACGAACAGCTCGTGCCCGGCGCGGCTGCGGGCGACCGGGGGCAGCGCCTTGCGGTCGGTCTTGCCGTTGGGGGTGAGCGGCATCTCCGCCAGGACGGCGACGGCCAGCGGCACCATGTAGCCGGGCAGCGAGGCGGCGCAGTGGGCGCGCAGTTCGGCGGGCGTCGGCTCGGCGGCGCCGGCGGCGGGCTGGACGAAGGCGGCCAGGTAGTCGCCGGCCTCGTCGCGCTGGACGACCGCGGCGGCGGACTCGACGGCCGGGTGGCCGGCGAGCACGGCCTCGATCTCGCCGAGCTCGACGCGGAAGCCGCGGACCTTCACCTGGTGGTCGACGCGCCCGTGGTACTCCAGGTCGCCGTCGGGCAGCCGGCGGACCAGGTCGCCGGTGCGGTAGCAGCGCAGGCCGTCGACGTGGACGAAGCGCTCCTCGGTGAGGTCGGGGCGGCCGTGGTAGCCGCGGGCCAGGCCCTCGCCAGAGAGGTAGAGCTCGCCGATGCCGCCGTCGGGCACGGGTATCCGGTGCTCGTCCAGGACGTGGCCGAGGGTGCCGTCGAGCGGGCGGCCGATGACCGGCTCGCCGGCCCCGTCGCGGGAGACCAGCGACCAGGTGGAGTAGACGGTGTCCTCGGTGGGCCCGTACAGGTTGTAGAGGCGCTCGACCAGGGGCTGGGCGTACACCTTGTCGGCCAGGTGCCGGGGGAGGGCCTCGCCGGCCAGGTTGACCACGCGCACGGTGCCCGGCAGACCCCCGCCGCCGGGAAGGCCGTCGCCGCGCAGCAGTGCCGCCATGGCGCTGGGCACGGTGTTGACCAGGGTGACCTCGTCCCGGGCGGGCAGCTCGGGCAGGGCGAGGACGTTCTCCGCGACGATGATCGTGCCGCCGACGGAGAGCGGGAGGAACAGCTCGTACACCGAGATGTCGAAGCACACGGAGGTGCCGAAGAGCACGCCGGCGAGGTCGGCGGCGGTATAGGTGCCGGCCGCCCAGCGGAGCATCGCGTTGACGCCGCGCTGGGTGACCGAGACGCCCTTGGGGCGGCCGGTGGAGCCGGAGGTGTAGAGCACGTAGGCGAGCGCGTCGGTGGTGGCGTCACCGGTGGTGGGGCGCGCGGCGGCCGGGTCGAGCGGAGCGGCGGGGCTCTCGCCGTCGACGTACAGGAGGGTGGCGCCGGCGCCGTTCAGCAGGTGCTCGTGGGCACGGTCGGTGACCACGACGGGGGCCTGCGCGTCGCCGACCACCAGTTCGAGGCGGTCGCGCGGGTAGGCCGGGTCGAGCGGTACGTAGGCGCCGCCGGCCCGCAGCACCGCCAGCAGGCTGACCACGAGGTCCGCCGTTCGCGGTAGGCAGACGCCGACCAGTGTCTCGGCGCGCACGCCGGCGGCGGCCAGCCGGCCCGCCATCGCGTCGGCCGCGGCGTCCAGTTCGCGGTAGGTCAGCCGGCGCGTGCCGTCGATCACGGCGGTGGCGTCCGGTGTCCGTCTGACCTGCGCGGTAACCAGTGCGGCCAGCGGCGCGGCCGGATCCAGCGGGGGAAGTCCCGTCGAACTCATCACTCTCTCCCGAGGGGTGCTGCTGCATCGACTTGTGGTCGGCGAGAAATGGGCGGTGTGCCCTGGGAGATGGTGGGGTAAAGATCTACGAATCACCAGCACATTTCCGTCACTCGTTCGATATGCCGGAAAGATCACCCCCGACGCGCCCGCCAGCGGTGCTCAAGTGTGACGGTTCGTTGGCGATTTCGTACACATTGTCAGGCACCTTGGCAGGGACAGTGCGGACCGATACGGTCTCTTTCGACACCCCGTCAGCTACGGGCGCGCATGCCCTGACGTCGGTGCAAGCGGATTTCTACCTTCCGGATTGTCGGAGGACGGTCAACTTTAGGCCATTCCGCCGCACCGGCGGAAGACCTCCGGCAAGGCCCCCGGAAGACCTCGGCGGGAGCGCGACGGCGCACCCCGCCGGACCGCGCCCGCACCGCTTCGGAGCCGCCCCCGCGAGGCGCCAGAATGGACCCATGTCCCGACGCCGATCCGCCGCCCGCGCCACCGCCCCCGCGCCGCGCCTGCTGCCCTCCTCGCCCTGCCCCTGCGGCCTGCCCGCCAGCTATGCCGAGTGCTGCGGCCTGCTGCACCGCGGCCAGGGCGCCGCGACCACCGCCGAGACCCTGATGCGCTCGCGCTACAGCGCATTCGCCGCCCGCGACGAGGCCTATCTGCTGCGCACCTGGCACCCGGACACCCGGCCGGACTCGGTCGACTTCGACCCGGGGCTGCGCTGGCTGCGGCTGGAGGTGCTCTCCACCACCGAGGGCGGGCCGTTCCACGCCGAGGGCACGGTGGCGTTCCGGGCGCACTACGCGGACGGGCGGGAGGAGGGCGTCCTCACCGAGCACAGCCGGTTCGTCCGGCACGAGGGCGCCTGGGTGTACCTGGACGCCCTCTCGCTCGGCTGACGCGGCCCGCGTCCCGCCCGTCGCCGCCGTCCGCCGTTCCAGCGGCCGACCGCGCTACAGGTAGTCGTCGAGCCGGGCCAGCGCGAAGCCCTGCGCCGTCACCTCGTCGACCACCTTGCGCAGCAGGTCGGGCATGGTGCCGTTCCACAGGTCGGTGCCGCGGAAGTGGGTGAGGATGATGTCGCCCGGGTGGAGCCGCTGGTCCTCGTAGCGATACTCCATGTGGTCCGGGAACGCCTCCTCGTTCCACAGCGGCACCGCCTGGACGCCGCAGGAACCGGCCGCCCGCAGGGTGTCCTCGTTGTACTCGCCGTACGGCGGGCGGAACAGCCGCGGGCGGGCGCCGATCTGCTCCTCCAGCTGGTCCTGCTGGCGGCAGATCTCCTCGCGCTGGGTGCCGTAGTCGAGCACCTTGAGGTTGCGGTGGTTGATGGTGTGGTTGTTCACCGCGTCGCCCTGGGCGGCCAGCCGACGGAAGTAGCCGTAGTCGGAGCGGGCCAGGTAGTCCGCGACGAAGGTGGACAGCGGGACGCCCAGTTCGGCGGCCATCCGGCTGAACTCGGGGTCCTTCTCGGCGCCGTCGTCGACGGTCAGGAAGACGATCCGCTCGTCGGTGGGCACCCGGTAGACCACCGGCGGCAGGCCCTCCGCGAGCTTCACCCCCTGGGTGGCGAACAGCGCCGGGCGGCTCGCCGGGGGCGGCGGGACGGGCAGCGGTGGCCGTGCCAGACCCCACCGCGCGGCGGTCTCCAGCGCCGTCCTGGCGGCCCGCGCCTTGCGGGCCACGGCCTCGCCGCCGGCCTCCTCCTCGGCGCGGGCCGGGCCCGGCAGCACCAGCGGCGCCGCGGCCGCGCGCGACCCGCCCCCGTCCGCCGACGTGCCCTCCGGGTTCGCCGCCGCGCTCGTTGCGGTGCCCGCGGCCGTGCTCGTCGGCGCGCTCGCCGCGGCCCGCTCGGCCGACGGCGGCGCGCCGCACCCCGCGACCGCGGCGGCCAGGCACACCGCCGCGACCAGCCCGTTCCGCCCCCGCCGAGCCCGCCGAGCCGCCGATCCCCCACCAGTACGACTATCTGATGGTCTATCCATAGCCCCACTGCTCCCCCGCCACGCCGACCACCCAATCCCCCCGTCACCCACCCGGCCCACCAGGACGAGGGCGATCGAGAGGATGATCGAAAAGGGCTCGCAACGGTGTCGGCGCGCGACCGATAATGCGCGCATGACGATCAGCACGCAGCGCAACACCACCGAACTCTGGGCGATCGCGCCCGCCGATGTCGGGTCCACCGAGGCCCTGGCGCTGCTGCGGGACTACTACACCGACGTCGCCAACAGCTACTACCGGCTGCACCTCGGGCGGGACGGCACCCCCGAGGAGATCGAGACCGGCCTCGCCGGCTCCCCCAGCGACGACCTCGCCCCGCCCACCGGGGTCTTCCTGCTCGGCCGCTACGCCGACGAGCCCGCCGCCTGCGCCGGACTGCGCGTCGTCGACGCCACGACCGTCGAACTGACCCGGGTCTACGTCCGGCCGGTCCGACGCGGCACCGGCGGCGGCGCCCGGCTGATGGCCGCCGTCGACGAGGCGGCGCGGGCGCTCGGCGCCGAGCGGATCGTCCTGGACACCCGGCTCGACCTGGTGGAGGCCCGCACCCTGTACGCCCGCCACGGCTACCAGGAGATCCCCGCCTACACCGACCGCCCGTACGCCGAGATCTGGTACGCCAAGGACCTCACCCGTGCAGACCGTTGAGCTGCTCTGCGACCCGCCGCTGGACCGCGCCGTGCGCGCGGTCTGGCGGCAGCTCGCCGACGGTGGCGTCGACAGCCTCGCCCACAACCCGCACCCCGGCCACCGCCCCCACCTCACCCTGGCCGCCTGCGCCCGGATGCCCGCCGGGGCCGTCGAGCGGCTCGACGAACTCCTCGCGGACGCCCTGCCGCTGACCGTCCGCCTGACCGGCCTGCTCTCCTTCGCCGCCCGCAGCCGCCGCCGGGTGCTCGGCTGGTCGGTCGTCCCGACCCTCGAGCTGCTGCAGCTGCACCACCGGGTCTGGCAGGCCCTGGAACACGCCGAGGGCCCCGACCCCCACTACGTCCCCGGCCGCTGGTCCCCCCACCTCGGCCTCACCCGCCGCCTCCCTCCGGAGGACGTCACCCTCGCCCACACCCTCCTCGGCCGCCACCCCGACCTCACCGGCACCTTCGACACGGCCCGCACCTTCGACTCCGACACCCAGCAGACCCGCCCCCTGGCCGCCTGACCCGCTCGGCCCACGAGTCAGCAGCCGGGGCCGACCGGTGCGGACGCTCTCAGGGCGAGCACCGCGATCCGCGGCTCGGCGTCGCAGGTCCGCCGGTCGAGCCCCGGTGTGTGCGCAAGGCGGCACGAGCACGGCGGGATCAGCTTCACGGATGATCTCTCCTCCGCGGTCCCGCCTTCCGTCCCGCACCACGCACACCGGATGCGGCGCACCCGGCGGCCCGGCGACAGGTCACTCCCGGTGGATGACGGCAGCGACGGCGCGTTCCCGCACGTCCGGCGAAGGATGGCGGCGCAGCTCGCGCAGCAGGGCCCGCCACTCCCGGGGCCAGCCGAGGCGGTCGCCGAACGCCTCGGTCAGCGCGGTCGCGAACAGTCCGGCGGCCGCAGCGGTGTCGCCGGTGCGGCGGGCGGTGCGCACCAGCGCGTCGAGTGTCCCGGGCGGCGGCAGCGGGCCCGAGGCGTGCTCTCGCTGCAGCGCCAGGGCGGTCAACGCGGCCGCCGCGGGCCGGTCACGGTGAGCTTCTTCGAGCGCGCCGAGTGCGTCCGCCAGCGCCTGCGGCCCGGCCGCGGGGTCCACCAGCCGGCGCAGCGCCGCCGCTCTGATGTCCGCGAGGTCGGGTTCGGCCGCGAGCAGGTCGGCGGTGCCGGCGAGCAGGGGCCGGTGACGGTCGTCGGCCGGGAGATCGGCGAGGTGAGCCAGCCTCCGGCGGGCCGGCAGGTCCCGGTCGTCCCCGGCGTGCGGATCGTCCGTCCGCGCGGCGGCGAGTTCGGCGAGGGTGCGGTGCAGAAGGCTGCCGGGGGCGGTGCCGCCGACCGGGTGGGGAAGTCCGGAGGCTGCGAGCGTGCGGACGGCCCCCGCGGCCGCACGCCAGCTGCCGCGGTTCGCAAGGTCGGTGACGGCCTGCCGGGCCACGTCCGCGGTCCGCGGGGCCCAGGCGGCCCATCGCGGCAGCACGGCGAGGGCGGGCACGGCGACTTCCGGGTCCGGGGCTGCGGCGACCGAGGCCACCAGGTGGGCGTAGCGGGCCCGGTGGGTCTCGGGAAGGCACCCCGGGTCCGCCCGCAGTACGGCGCGGCGCACGGCCGGCGGGCCCTGCCCGGCGGCCTCGGCGAGCAGGTCCCAGACCGGTTCGGCGTCCAGCAGACCGGCCGCGAAGGCCACCGCTGCGGCGCGCACGTCCTCGTGCTGGCCTTCGGCGCGGTACGCGGCGACGAGCAGGTCGGCGGCGGACCGCGGCGGAAGGTGCTCGGCGGCCAGCCGCACGGCTTCCTTGCGGCTGGTCACCTTGGCGCCCCGGGCCCGGGACAGCAGCCCGCCGAGTCGCTCGGCGAGCTCGCCCGGCAGGGCGGACCGGGCGGCCCGGGCGGCCGCGTACACCGCGACCCGGGCGCGGTCGCCGCCCGCGTGGGCCAGCAGGTCGCCCAGCGCGTCGGCGGGCCGGTCCGTCCGGGCCAGCGCGGCGAGCGCCGCCTCGGCGAGCACCACCTCGTCCGAGTCCAGTTGGGCTCGGACGACCGCTTCGCCGTACTGCGGGATCGCGGCGGCGGCGTGGACAGCCGCGGCGCGCGCGTGCAGCGGCAGGGTGGGATCGTTCGCAGCCGCGGCGGCCAGGCCGGCGGCGGCCCGCCATTGGCCCGGCGTCCAGCGGCTCGCCGACCGGGTGGGTGGCAGGGTTGCCCGCTTCGACCGTCCGAGGAACCGCCCGTACGGCGGAACGGGGTCGAGCAAGGGGTCGAGCAGATCGGTGCGCAGCTCGACCAGCACGTTCCGGACCGGGGGCAGGACGGCGGCGGAGGGCTCGATCTCCAGGATCTCGGCCACCCGGGAACCGCGGGTGCGCGGGTCGTCCAGCCACAGGGCGGCGGCCGTACCGAACGCGCCGTCCGGCCCGAACCGGAGGGCGTGCAGGAGGAGTTCCTGGAGTTCCGGGATGCCACGGGCCCGTCGGCCGAACGAGCGGGCCAGGGTGAACAGGAGCCAGTGGTCCGCGGTGTCGGCCATGGTGTCCAACCACGGCCGCAAGGTCGCGAACACGGCGTGTTCCTGACCCCGCCGCAGCCGGTGCTCCAGCGGGCCGAGTTCGATCGTGCCGGTCTGCCCGGCGATCCGCCGCAGGCTCCGCAGCGCCCACTCGACCAGCTCGGCTCCACCGGCGAGGGCGTGCTCGCGCAGAACCTCGGTGACCAGCCGTTGCAGGGCGGCGCGGGTGGCGTGCGAGCAGTCACGGGCGTTGATCGCATCCTCGACGGCGCCGTCGAGGAGGGGCACCGCCGCCCGGGTCAGCAGCCGGGCGGGCACCCGGGCGAGCGAGGTCAGCGCCGCGCTGCGCACCGGGTCCTGCTCGTTGCGCAGCCGCGGCAGCAGGCCGAGCGCGTCCTGGACGGCGGCCCGGTCGCCGGAAGCGGCCGCGTTGGCGAACAGGGCCGTCCACGCGGCGGCCCGGTCGCCGGCATCCGGGCGGGAGAGTGCGGCCCGCAGTGCCGGCTGGGCCTCCTCGGTGGGCAGGTAGGCCGACGCGGCGGCTGTCCGGGGCCAGGGGCTGCCCTCCGCGCGGCGTGCGGCGACCTGCCGCCGGGCCTCGGCATGGCGGCGGGCGTGCGGGAACAGCGGCAACAGCAGGGGAAGGTCGCCCTCCCTCGGAAGGGCCCCGGCGTACACGAGGTCGAGGAAGGTGTCGCGTCGACCCGGCGGCAGGGCGCGCAGCAGGGCGGCGAAGCAGCGCGGGGCTGCCAGCCAGTGGCGGCCGAGGGCGGGGAGCGAGGGCGGGTCGGCGCGCACCAGCCGTCGCAGCGTGCCGTTGGTGGGCGGTGTGGTGCAGGGCCCGACCGTGCCGCGCCGCGGGTCGGCGAGGAGGCGGACGGTGCGTTCGGCATCCGTGGCGGCCAGCGGGGGAAGCTGGTCGCGGCGCAGCGGGAGGTCCGGGCCGAAACGCTCCATCAGGTCGAGGACCCGTTCGGGGCGGGCGCGTGTGGTGGCGCCGAGGGCGTCGGCCAGGGCGGGCCACTGCCCCAGCCGCAGCGTCTCGGGGTGCTCGGCGAGGACCCGCTCCAGGTGGTCCAGGACCTCGTCCGGGAAACGTGCGGCGAGCGTGGCGAGCGGGGAGGCGTGCGCGAGGTCGGGCAGGGTCCGGCCGACGAACGCGGGGCCGCAGGCGGAGAGCAGCCGGGCGGCCTCGGTGTCGCCCCATTCGGCGCGCAGGCTCGCCACCAGCCGCTCGGCGAGCCGGTGGCGGCGGCCGTGCCGGACGGCCCGGGCCAGCTGTCGGCGCAGGGTGCAGGAGGCGCCGGCGAACGCCGCCTCGATCGCCTCGTCCGTGATCGCCGGGGTGCGGGCGGCTCGCAGGGCGTACCCGCGGACCACCGGGTCGGGGTCGGTCAGCCGCTCGGTGAGGTGGTCGGTGGCGCCACCCGCCGACGCGGCGAACGCGGCCAGCCGCCGGCCGTACACGCCGCGGCGTTCCAGATCGGCGAGAAGCTCCGGGAGACGGCCGTCGGTGGCCAGTTCCCGGGCCCTGCGGGCGACCAGCCGTTGACGCTCCGGGTGGGAGAGCGGGTCGACGTCGGCGAGCAACTGATCGGTTTCCTGCGGCATGCGGTCATTGTGGCCGGGTGCGGCAGGGGTGTCCCCTGAATTTTCTGCCGCGGCAACAAGCCCGCCCCGCAGGTACGGGGCGCTCCGGCCCGACGGCGCCGGACGGTCGGCTCTCCCCCGTTCCCCCTGCGGGTGGGAGCCTCGGCGGGTTGCTCCGCCGAGGTGAGCGTGGCGATGGTGATCGTGGCCGCTTCGCGATGGGCCCGGTGGGGATCGGAGCGTGGGCTGTGGTGATCGTCCGAACATGTGACGTCACCGGCCGCAAACCCGGCCGCCGGCCGGCGGTGGGCTATCCGCGCAGGGCTGCGGCGAGTTCGACGGTGTCGGGTGGGGTGGCTCCGGGGCGGGTGACGGTGAGGGTGGCCGCGGTGGTGGCGCGGGTGAGGGCGGTGGGGAGGTCGGCGCCGGTGCGGCGGGCGTGCAGGAGGGCGGCCGTGAAGGCGTCGCCGGCGCCGACGGTGTCGGCGACCCGGACCGCGCGGGCGGCGGCCTCGATGTGGCGGCCGTCGGCGGTGAGCGCGAAGGCGCCGGCCGGGCCGCGGGTGACCGCGACGGTGGCCGGGCCGAGGCCGAGCCAGTGCCGGGCGGCCTCCTCCGGGGTGCGGTCGGGGTAGAGCCAGGCGAGGTCCTCGTCGCTGGCCTTGACCAGGTCGCTGAGCCCCACGCAGCGTTCGACCCGGCGGACGGCCTCGGTGTGCTCGCCCATCAGCGCGGGCCGCACGTTCGGGTCGTAGCTGACGGTGGCCCGGCCGTGCCACCGCTCGACCAGCGCGAGCACGGCCGCCGCGCCGGGCGGGGTCACGGCCGCGATCGAGCCGATGTGCAGGTGCCCCGGTGGGACGGGGAGGTCACCGGCCGGGAGGGTCCAGCCGATGTCGAAGGTGTAGTGCGCCCGGCCCTCGGCGTCCAGCCGCACCACCGCCGACGGGGTGCGCGGGCCGGTGCCGGCGGCGGACGGCTCGCGCAGCAGGGTCACCCCGGCCGACTCCAGGTGGGCGCGGATCAGCCGGCCGTAGGGGTCGTCGGCGAGCTCGGTGAGCAGCCCGACCGGCTCCCCCAGCCGGGCCAGCCCGTACGCGACGTTGGCCGGGCTGCCGCCCGGGTGGACGGTGTCGGGCGCGCCGTCGGTGCGGACGACGTCGGCGACGCACTCTCCGATCACCACGAAGTGCGGGCTGGTCACGGGGCTTGCTCCTGCCGGTCCGGTGGGCCGGCGGGGCTGCGGTGGGCCGGCGCGGCTGCCAAGCCTACGAGGTGGCGGGCGCGGCGGGAACGGCGTGCGGGCACGAGTACGGCCGCCGGTCCTGGCCAGGCGCTCCGGCGGCCGTGGCCCCGCCCGTCAGGGGGCGGAGCTCTTCGACGATATGACACTGCGCAGCCGCTCGGCTACCGAAGTGCTCCATCCGGGCGACGCCGCGTGTCGCATCGATTGTCGGAGCCCTCTGCTACGGTCCGTGCCCAGTAGATCGCTCATCGGAACCGGGGCCCGCTCCGGTGCCGGGAGCGGGTCCGTTCGACAGGAGAGCTTCGACACGAGAGAGGTGATCGCCTTGTCCTGGCACCGTTCCGTCCTCACCGCCGCGCTCGCGCTGGCCGTGCTCCCGCTCGGGCCGACCCCGGCGGCCGGCGTGCCGGCCGCGGGCACCGGGGACCCCGTGTTCCCCGCGCTCGGCACCACCGCCTACGACGCGCTCGCCTACGACCTCGCGTTCGACTACCGGCCCGCCGACCGCAAGGTCGACGGGACCACCGTGCTGACCGCCCGCGTGCTGAAGCGGTCGGCGGGCCTGGAGCTGGACGCGCTCGGCCTGGACGTGCACGCGGTACGGGTCGACGGCCGCCCGGCCGGGTTCCGGGCGCACGAGGAGAAGCTGACCGTGCTGCCGACCCGGCCGGTGCGGGCGGGCACCGTGTTGCGGGTGGAGGTCGAGTACACCGCCGACCCGCGCGCCGCGCTGCCGCACACCGGGTGGGTGGTGACTCCGGACGGCTTCGCGGTGGCCGGGCAGCCGGACGGCGCGCACACCGTCTTCCCGTGCAACGACCGGCCGGGCGACAAGGCCCGCTTCACCATCGCCGTCACCGCGCCCGACGAGCTGTACGGCGCGGCCGGCGGCCTGCTCACCGCCACCGAGCCGCACCCCGACGGCACGACCACCCGGCGCTACGTCTCGCAGGAGCCGATGGCGACCGAGCTGGTCCAGGCCTCGGTGGGCCGCTACACGGTCCGCGAGCGCCGGGGCCCGGACGGCCTGCCGCTGCGCGACGTCGTGCCCACCGCGCGGGCCGCCGACCTGGAACCGGCCCTCGCCCTGACGCCCGGCCAGCTGGCCTGGGCCGAGCAGCACCTCGGGCGGTTCCCGTTCGAGACGTACGGGCTGCTGCCCGTCGACACCGACGATCCCGCGGCGTTCGACTTCACCGGGCTGGAGACGCAGACGCTGACGCTCTACAAGCCGGACTTCCTGCGCCGGGCGGAGCCGTTGATCGGCTCGCACATGATGCACGAGCTGGTGCACTCCTGGTTCGGCAACAGCGTCACCCCGGGCAGCTGGGCCGACCTCTGGCTGAACGAGGGCCATGCCGACTTCTACGGGCTGATGTACCGCTACGAGCGCGGCTGGCCGGACTCCGGCGGCTTCACCACCCTCACCGACCGGATGCGCGCCGTCTACGCCCGGGGCGACCAGTGGCGCCACGACTCCGGTCCGGTGGCGGCGCCGACCGCCGCGACGCTGTTCGACAGCCAGCGCTACACCGGGGGCGCCCTGGTGCTGTTCGCCCTGCGGGAGCGGGTCGGGCCGGAGGTGTTCGACCGGATCGAACAGGCCTTCCTGCGGCGCCACCGCCATGGCACCGCCACCACCGCCGACTTCCTGCGCACGGCCGACGAGGTGTCCGGGCAGCCGCTGAGCGCCTTCCTCCACCCGTGGCTCTACGGCGAGCGGACTCCGCCGATGCCCGGTCACCCCGACTGGACGGTGGACCAGGTGGATCCCGGCGTCGCCCGGGAGGCGGGAGGTGTGCCGCACGGGCCGGGGACGCTCTGAACGGTCGGGAGGCGGCGACGTGGCGTGGCGGCGGGCGGCGTGGGGCGGGCGGACCGCCCGGTCGGGCGCGCCCTGCCGGTGCCCCCGGGCGCCCTTCGCGCGCCCTTGGCGGGCCGTGGTGGGGGGCGGATCGTGGTGGCCACGGCCCGCCCGCCGCCCGGCCGAGTCCCGGCCGGCTCGCGGGCCGTCCAGCGTCCGCGGCCGGCCGCCCCCGCCCTGCCGCGCGACGCCCTGCCCCCCGCGACGCTCTGCCCCGCCGCCCCGGCACCCCCGCGGAGCCCCGGCCGGACCCTCCGGCACAGGAGGCCGGAAAACCGGACCGCCGAGCGGGGCAACCCGGAGCGGACCCCAACGCGTTCAGCAGCCGTGAGAACGACAGCGAGGACCCGGCGGCCACGGCCGACCGGCAGGACCGCCGCCGACGTGGCGGTGCGGGTGACGGAAACGGTGGCGGGAACGGCATGGCGGGGGCAGCGGGATGAGGAACGCGACACCGGACTTCGAGGAGTTCGTCGCCGCCCGCAGCCCCCGGCTGCTCCGGATGGCCTGGTTGCTGACCGGCGACCCGCACCTGGCCGAGGACCTGTTGCAGACGGCGCTCGCCAAGGTGTGGCCGCGCTGGGAGCAGATCTCCATCGACCGGCCCGAGGCGTACGTGCGCCGGGTGCTGGTGAACTCGCACGTCTCGTGGTGGCGCCGCCGCTGGCACGGGGAGCTGCCGCACGAGCAGCTGCCCGAGCCGCCGTCGGCCGCGGACCCGTTCGACGACGTGGTGATGGGCCAGGTGGTGGCGGCCGCCGTCCGGGCGCTGCCGCCCCGGCAGCGGGCGGTGGTGGTGCTGCGCTTCTTCGAGGACCTCAGCGTGGAGGACACCGCCGAGGCGCTGGGCTGCACCACGGGCACCGTCAAGAGCCAGACGCATCGCGCCCTGCAGGCGCTGCGCGGTCGATTGCCCGCCCGGGAGCTGCTCATGGACGGGGGTCGTCGTGACGGATCCTGAGTTCACCGCTGCGGGCGCCGGGGACCAGGAGACGGCGGAGGACCGCGAGGTGGCGGACGAGCTGCGGGTCCTGCTCCAGCTGGCCGCCCCCCAGCTGCCCTCCCCCGAGGACCGGTTGGAGCGCGTGCTGGCCCGGGTGCTCCGGACCCGCCGTCGCCGTCGCCGCGCCGCCCTCGCGGGCGGACTGGCCGTCGGGCTGACCGTCGCCGTGCTGGCCGCGGCCCCCGCCCTGGCGCCCGGCCCGCCGGCCACCGCGCTCGGCCCGGCCGTTTCAGCCCCGCCCTCCGGCGCATCCCCGAGCGCCTCGCCGGACAGCGGGTCCGGGGCCGCCGACCAGAGGACGGTCCGCTTCGGCGTGCTGGACGACATCGCCGTCGACGTTCCGGAGGGCTGGTACGACCTCACGGTGCTGCCCGCCCCCGACCATCCGGCGCCCGTCGGCTACCTCGCCTCCCAGCAGCTGTCCGACGAGCCCGGCTGCCCGATCCGCGCCGGCCTGCAGGAGTCGGTGTGCGTCGCCGCGGGGGGGCTGTCCGACGACGGCGTGGTGCTCGCACTCCGACTGGTGCGCGATCCGGGCGCCGTCGGCAAGTACGAGGGCGAGGAACTGCTGCACTCCGCGTCGAACGACAAGGAGTGCATGGCGATGGGCGGCACCCAGCAGGTGCTCGGGTTCCGGAGGCTCGTCCTGGGCGGGCGGCCCGAGGTCGTCCAGCTGACGGGCTGTCTGCGCCGTCCGTCGAAGGAGACGCTCACGACGCTGGACAGGATGGCCGCCTCGATCCGCCCGGCCGGACAGGCTTCGGACGGCCCGCTCACCCCGGCCACCCCGCTCACGCCGTCCGGCCGGACGAAGTGAGCGTCCGCGAGCGGTGACCGTGGGGGCGCGCCGCCGACCCCGGCGCGCCCCTGGTCCACGGCCGGGCCGTGACCCGGGTGGCGGAGCGTCGTTGGAGGGGGCATGAAGAAGCGCAGCATGCTCGCCGTCGCCTCGCTCGCCGTCGGCGTCGTGGCCTCCCTGACCGCCCCCAGCGCCCACGCCGCCGGCCTCGTCGGCCAGGGCGACCTGACCGGACCGCTGCAGAGCGGGCCGCTCGCCTCGGTGCCGGACGCCCTGCCGGGGCAGGTCGGGGACGCCACCGGGGTGGTCGGCCAGACCACCGGCCACGTCACGGGCGAGGCGCCGGGGCTGGTCGGCCTGCCGGTCTGACCCGGCGGACGCGCCTCGGTACGACGCTCAGCCGAGCGGGGTGCCGAGGTCCTGGGTCCAGTACGGGCCGCCGGGGCCGGTGGCCACGCCGATGCCGACGTCCTTGAACGCGCAGTCCAGCATGTTCGACTGGTGGATGCCGCCGTCCATCCAGCGGGAGAAGACCACGGCCGGGGTGCTCGGTCCCCGGTCGAGGTTCTCGCCCCACTGCGACCAGCGGTAGCCGGCCGCGGTCAGCCGGGTGTCCGTCCGGCTGCCGTCGGGGGCGACGTGGTCGAAGAAGTTGCGGGCGGCCATGTCCTCGGAGTGCTTCTGGGCGGCGGCGCGCAGCTTCGGGTCGATCCGCAGCGGGGCGCAGCCGCGCCGGGCCCGCTCGGCGTTGACCAGGTCGACCAGCTGGCGCTCCGGATTGGCCGGGACGGCCGGGGCCGTGCTCGGCCGGGCACTGCTCGCGCTCGCGGTGGGCGTGAGCGCCGGACCGGTCGGCGCCGGCGGTGGATCCGCCGGGGCGGGTACGGCAGTGGCCGACGGGGGCGTACTCGGGCTCGGCGCGGCGGGTGCCGGGGGCGGCGGCGCCGGGGCCGACGGGGTTGACGCGGTCCGGTCCGGGGCGTCCAGGGCGGCGGCCGGGGTGGTCGTCTCCGGGGCGGGGTCGCCCGGACCGGAGTACTGGGGCCAGACCATCGCGAGCGTCGCCGCCGCGAGCACGGCCGCCGTCCCGCCCGCCAGCACGGTCTTCCGGCGGGCGTACCCGGCCCAGCCGCCGGTTCCTCCGGCCGGGTCGGCGGGCGGTGGGCCGGGCGGCGTGCCCCCCGCGGTGCCCCCCGTACCCGCCGCGTCGGCGGGGCCCGAGGTCCCGCCGCCCTCCGCGCCAGTCCCGCCCGTGGCACCCGCCGCGCCCGTCGCCTGGAAGACCAGCCCGTGCGGGCCGCCCAGCGGCACCGGGACCAGCGCCAGCCCGGCCAGCAGCCCCTCCGCCGGGACGAGGTCGCGCCCCAGCCCGTCGCAGGCGGCGCAGTCGCGGATGTGCCGGGCTGTTCGCTTGCGCCAGACGGAGTTCGGCGTGCCGTCCCAGCCCGCCGTCAGCTCGGCGAGTTCCGGGCAGCGCGGGTAGGCGGACAGCGCGCGGACCACCACCCGGCCGGCCTCCAGTTGCTTCTTCATCCGCTGGACGCGCACGGCGGCGTGCTGCGGCGTCAGGTCGAGCGCCTCGGCGAGTTCGGCCCGGGTGAGCTCACCGCCCGCCTCCAGCCACCAGAGGGCGAGCAGTTCCCGGTCGTCCGGGTCCAGCCAGCGGGTGGCCTCGGCGACCTCCCGGCGCTGGCCGGAGAGGCCGAGCCGGAGGATGGTCAGGTCGGTGAAGTCCGCTCGCGGGTCGGCCAGCTCCCAGCTCTCGTCCAGGCCGCCGACGGCGGCCTGTTGCTGACCGGTCGAGCGACTGCGGACCTGGTTCATGGTGATCGCGACCAGCCAGGACCGGAACGCCTCCGGGTCGCGCAGGCCCGCCAGGCCGTCCAGGGCCCGGATCATGGTCTCCTGGGCGACGTCGTCCACGTCGGCGTGGCCGTTCAGCGCCCGGCCGGCGACGTTGTAGACCAGCGGGAACCAGGCGGCGACCAGCGCCTCGCGCGCCTGCGGGTCGCCCGCCTGGGCCGCGAGCACCAGGGTCGTCCCGGTCCTGCTCTGCACGTCTACGTTCATGGGTCCGCACTCCGTCTTGCTGTCGTCCGTCCGCCGCTGCCTCCTCGGAGACTTCTGGGGAGTGCTCAGATAACAACAATTCACGCTGATACGGAAAATCGGAGGCCCGCCGCCGTCCGGCGGCCCCGGACGGCGGCGGGAGGACGAGCCCGGACGGGCGGCGAGGAGACGGGCCCGGACGGGCGGTCAGGACGGCGCGGCGAAGACCTGCGTCCACCACGGGCCGCCCGAGCCGGTCCGGACGCCGACGCCTATCTGCTTGAAGGAGCAGTTGAGGATGTTGGCGCGGTGACCCGGGCTGTTCATCCAGGACTCCATCACCGCCGCCGGATCCTTCTGGCCGCGCGCGATGTTCTCGCCCCAGGTGCTCCAGCGGTAGCCGGCCGCCTCGATGCGGTGGTCGGCGTGGTAGCCCTCGGGGCTGGCGTGGTCGAAGAAGTTCCGGTCGGCCATGTCGTCGCTGTGCACCTGGGCGGCGGTGGTCAGCCGGGCGTCGACGGTGAGCGGTCCGCAGCCGACCTGCGAGCGCTGGACGTTGACCAGGTCCACCACCTGCTGGGCGAAGGAGCCGTTGGACGAGCCGCCGGGCTTGGTGGTGGCGCTCGGACGCGGGGCGGTCGCGGAGGGCTTGGCACCGACGGCCGCGGTCGCGGTCGGGGTGGCAGGGGCGTCGGCGGTGGCGGGGGCCGACGCCGGAGCGCTCGGCCGCTGCGGGTCGGTGGCCCCGCCGGTGGCGGGCTCGGCGCCGGCGGGTGCCGTGCTCGCGGCCGGGGTGTGCGGCGCGGCGAAGGCGGTACCGGGCCCGCCGGAAGCGGCCCGGCCCGGGGTGGTGGCCGCCGGGGCGGCAGACGTCACGGGGCTCGTGGGTGAGGTCCCGGCCGTCGGGGCCTGGTCGGTCGCGACCGGGGCCGCCTCCGGGGCGGCGGCGCCCGCCCCGGGTACCTGGATGCCGTTCCGGTCGCCGGCCTCCGCGGCGACCAGGGGCTCGTGGGCAACGGCCCGGACGGCGGTGTCGGTCCCCTCCTCGCCCCGGTACACCGCGTACCCGGCTCCGGTCAGTGCGGCGATCACGCCCGTCCCTGCCACGGTCGCGACCACGGCCACCACCGGTCCGACCCCGCCGCGGCGGCGCCGTCGGCCGTGGCCGCTTCGCCGTTCCGCCGCGCGCCGCGCGGAACGCCCACCGGGGCCGGGACGCCCGGTCGCGGGGAGGATGGTGGTCCGGTCTTCGCTGTTCACCTGCGCACGCTTCCTGTGTTCGGGTCCGTCGGGTCCGGCGGGAGGGTCCGCCGGACGGGTGCCGACACAGGGGAGACCGCCTGCGGATCACCGAATAACGGAAAAGTGCGAACTGATTTCCGAACAGGACGGCGGAACAGCAGGACGGCGCGGGACGGGGTGACGCAGCGGCGCAGCGCCGTCAGGCGTCGGCCGGGGGCATGTCGTAGGTGACGAACCGGGTGCGCGTGGCGACCTGGTCGTACTTGCTGCGCGCGCGGTAGTTGTCCTCCGAGGTGATCCAGCGGACGGCGTTCCAGCCGCGCTCGGCGGCGATCTCGCGCAGCCGGGCGAGCAGCAGGTCGACCGCCCCGCCGCCCCGCGCCCCGGGGGCGACGAACAGGTCGTCGAGGAAGCCGGCGACCGCGCCGTGCAGCGGGCGCACGAAGGGCCGGTAGTGGGCGAGACCGACCGGGGTGCCGTCGGCGTCGCGAACCAGCAGGCCGTCCAGCTCGTGGGCCGGGTCGGTGAGCCACGACCAGACCAGCTCGGCCTTCTCGTCGGGGATCGGCACCCCGTAGAAGGCGCAGTAGCCGCGGAACAGCTCGCGCCAGGCGGCGAAGTCGGCGTCGGCCGGCGCGTCGACGCTCCAGTGGGTGGCAGCAGCCGGGTCAGTGACGTCCGGCTCGGTGGCGGTGGTGTCCGAGGTCATGCGGGGCTCCCCTGGGTGGGTGGCGGGTGGGCTGGGATGCGCGCCAGCATGACGGCCCGTCCGCTCGGGCACCGATCGACAGCGTGGCCAAGTGCGCCGCACCGCCACGCCAATCCGTCGGCTGGACCGGCCGCGGCCGACCCGACGGTGGGCGGCCGCGGCCGCCCCTGCCTCCCGCCGCCCGCCGCGCGTCGGCGGCCCGGATCGCCGATCCTGGACCCCCGGCCCGCGATGCCCCCGCCCCGGGACCCCGCCCTCCCGAGGAGGCCCGCGATGCTGCTCCGCGGCCTGGCCCTGACCTCCCGCGCCGTGGCGGCCGAGCCCGGCCGCCGGGCCAAGACCGGGCTGCTCGCCGACTGCCTGCGCGCGCTCGGCCCGGACGAGGCACCGTCGGCGGTCGCGCTGCTGTCCGGCGAGTCGCAGCGGCTGCGCACCGGCCTCGGCCCCGCCGCCCTGCGCGACCTCCCGCCACCCGCCGCCGAACCCGGGCTGGGCGTGCGGGAGACGGAACGGGCGCTGGAGGCGATCGCCGCCGTGCACGGCGCGGGCGCCCGCGCGGAGCGGCACCGTCTGCTGACCGGGCTGTTCGAGCGGGCCACCGACGCGGAGCAGGCGTTCCTGCGCGCCGTCCTGCTCGGCGATCTGCGCCAGGGCGCGCTGGACGCGGTGGTCGCGGACGCCCTCGCGCAGGCCGCCGGGGTCCCGGCGGCGGCGGTGCGCCGGGCGCTGATGTTCCGCGGCTCGGCCCGGGCGGTCGCCGAGGCCGCGCTGACCGGCGGGCGGCCGGCGCTGGACGCGTTCCGCCTGGAGGTCGGCCGGCCGGTGCGGCCGATGCTGGCAGCCTCGGCGCCGGACGTCGGTGCGGCGCTGGAGCGGTTCGCCGGGCCGGTGGCACTGGAGTGGAAGCTGGACGGCATCCGCGTGCAGGTGCACCGGGACGGGCGGGACGTCGGCGTCTTCACCCGGTCGCTGGACGACATCACCGCCAGGGTGCCCGAAGTGGTGGAGGCCGCGCTGGCGCTGCCGGTGCGCGCGGCGGTGCTGGACGGCGAGGCCCTCGCACTCGGACCGGACGGCCGGCCGCGGCCCTTCCAGGAGACCGCCGCCCGCACCGCGGCCCGCCGGGACCCGGAGCGGCTGCGCGCCGAGGTCCCGCTCGGCGCGTACTTCTTCGACCTGCTGCACCGGGACGGCGAGGACCTGGTGGACCACCCGGGGCGGGAGCGCTGGGCCGCGCTCGCCGGGGCGGTCCCGGCCGGGCTGCGGGTGGCGCACACCGAGACCGGGGACCCCGCCGGGGCGCTCGCCTTCTTCGAGCAGGCCCTCGCGCACGGCCACGAAGGGGTGCTGGTGAAGGACCCGGCGGCCGGCTACCGGGCCGGGCGGCGCGGCGCCGGCTGGGTCAAGGTCAAACCGCGGCACACCCTGGACCTGGTGGTCCTGGCCGCCGAGTGGGGCAGCGGACGGCGCCGGGGCTTCCTCAGCAATCTGCACTTGGGCGCGCGGGCGGGCGGCGAGCCGGGGCTGGGCCCGTGGGTGATGCTCGGCAAGACCTTCAAGGGGCTCACCGACGAGACGCTCGCCTGGCAGACCGGGGAGCTGCTGGCCCGCGAGGTCGAGCGGGACGCCTGGACCGTCCGGGTACGGCCCGAGCTGGTCGTCGAGATCGCCTTCGACGGCGTCCAGCGCAGCCCGCGCTACCCGGCGGGGCTGGCGCTGCGGTTCGCCCGGGTGGTGCGCTACCGGGGCGACAAGAGCGCGGCGGAGGCCGACACCGTCGCCACCGTCCGGGAGATCGCCGCCGCGGAGGGCCTCGGCTGAGCGCCGCCCGGACCCATCGGCACTTACCCGGAACAACCAACTGATGGCAGATCAAACTCCGTTTTTGGCAAACCAGTTCACGACCGGAGGCATATCGGCCATTCTCCGCGAAGTGGCCGTCCACTCTTCGTGTGCGACGGGAGCCGGGGTTAGCTTGGCCGTGACAGCGGAGGGCGACCCGGCCCGGGCGCGCCCGGTGCCACACCACGGAGAGGTGTCCGACATGCAGGTGAACGTCGACCGGGACCGCTGCTGCAGCTCCGGCCAGTGCGTCATGACGGCGCCCGAGGTCTTCGAACAGGACGAGCGGGACGGCCTGGTGAACCTCCGCCTGGCCGCCGTGCCCGCCGCGCTCCTCGCCGACGTGCGCCTCGCCGCCGACCTCTGCCCCGGCGGTGCGATCAGCGTCACCGAGACCGACACCCGCACCGACACCCGCACCGGCACCGGCACCGACACCCGCACCGACGGGCCCGGCACCACCGACTGACGACCACCGCCCGGGCCCCGCCGCCCTCCCGCCGTCTCCCACCGCCTGCCACGGCTCTCACCCGTCACGCGAGGAGACCACCTTGAGCATGTCCACCGTCCCCGTCACCCCGATCCCCGCCCGGCGCGACACGGCCTGCCCGTTCGCGCCGCCGCCCGCGTACACCGAGGCCGCGAGCACCGGCCCGGTCAGCCGCGCGGAACTCCCCGACGGCAGCCCCTGCTGGCTGGTGACGGGCTACCAGGAGGTCCGCACGGTGCTCTCGGACCACCGGTTCAGCTCCGACGCCCGGCGGCCCGCGTTCCCGTTCCTGAGCGAGGGGCGGCGCGCGCTGGTCGCCGCCAACCCGTCCTTCCTGCGCCTCGACGACCCCGAGCACGCCCGGCTGCGCCGCATGGTCACCGGCGACTTCCTGGTCAAGCGGGTGGAGGAGATGCGCCCCGACGTCCAGCAGATCGTGGACGAGGCGCTCGACCGGATGACGGCCGGGGGCGGCCCGGCCGACCTGGTCTCCGAGTTCGCGCTGCCGGTGCCCTCGCTGGTGATCTGTCTGCTGCTCGGCGTCCCGTACGAGGACCGGGAGGCGTTCCAGGAGAACAGCCGGCTGCTGCTCGCCACCGACGCCGACGACCGGGACATCGCCCGGGCGCAGGGCAATCTGCTGGACTACCTGACCCGGCTCGCCGAGCGGAAGCGCTCCGAGCCCGGCGAGGACATCGTGAGCCGGCTGGCGGCGCGCGACGACCTCACCCTCCGGGAGGTCGCGTCGACGGGGGTGCTGCTGCTGGTCGCCGGGCACGAGACCACCGCCAACATGATCGCGCTCTCCACCGCGCTGCTGCTGCGCCGCCCCGAGCAGGCCGCCCGGCTCGCCGACCCGGCGGCGGTGCCCGGCGCGGTCGAGGAGCTGCTGCGGCTGCTCACCATCGTGCACACCGGGGTGCCGCGGCTGGCGCTGGAGGACGTCGAGCTGGGCGGCACCCTGATCCGTGCCGGGGACGGGGTGATGGCGATGCTGTCGACGGCCAACCGGGACGACGCCCTGTTCGGCACCGAGGGCCGGCTGGGCGTGGACGAGGTCGACCTCGGCCGGGAGGCGCGCCGGCACCTCGCCTTCGGCTTCGGGGTGCACCAGTGCCTGGGGCAGCCGCTGGCCCGGGCGGAGCTGCAGATCGCGCTGGCCACGCTGTTCCGGCGGCTGCCGGGGCTGCGCCTGGCGGTGCCGGAGGAGGCGCTGGAGTTCCGCGCGGAGGCGCTGATCTACGGGCTGAGGTCGCTGCCGGTCGCCTGGTGACACCGGGTGGCGCCTGAACCCGGTCTCAGCCGGGCGGGGGTCGGCACCCGCCCGGTTGGCCCTCGCCGGGGTGCGGAGGCAGGCTGGAGGTGCGAAACAGCGAACCGGCCCGGCGGCCGCCCGGCACCACGGTGTGCCGAGGCGGGTCCGGTCGCCCCGGCCGGCCGAGGAGACGGAGCCCGCGATGACCGACATGAGCGCACGCTCCGAGGTGAGCACGGACCGGGACGAGGACGTCCGCGCGGCCGACCCCGAGGAGGGCATCACCTCGATGCAGAACCAGCACGCACAGGACACCTCGCAGGCGGAGGGCGAGCCCCAGGAGGAGCCGAGGGCGGGCTCCTGACCCGCTCCGACCGCTTCGACACACCAGTTGCCACAAGGCCGCCCGAGTCCCGGGCGGCCTTCGCGACCGCCGGTGTCGCTGCCCGAGCGGCGGCGGACCGGCGAGGGAGGATGGGCGCATGACCGAACAGCAGCAGGGCACGGCGGGACAGGGCCCGGCGGGCGGGACGGGCGGGACGGCGGGGCGGGCGGCGCCTCCGCTGGATCCCCGGTCCTCGTGGGCCACCTGGACCACCCAGTCGATCATCAGCGGGCCCGGCGGGGTCACCACCGTCGAGGTCGGCCCGATCTCGGGCGACCTCACCGTGCACACCACCTGGGTGGACGGCGAGGCGCAGCTCACCGTGCAGTACACCGGCGCGCTGGACTGGTACTCGGTGGCGGGCAGTCCGGTGCCGGCGGCCGACGAGAACACGGCGCGGGCCGTCCACCAGGCGATGGTGAACGCCGTCAAGGCGGGGCGGGGCGCGGCGGCCCCGCGGACACCGGCCGGCTGACCCGGCCCTTCCCGGCACCGCCCGGCCCACACCGTCCGGCACCGCCCGGCCCGGCTCCGCACGGTGTCCCCGGGCGGTGCCGGGCCGCCGCGGGTGCCCCGGTCAGTCGCCGCGTTGCGGCTTCGGGGCGGGGGCCGCGGCCACCCAGTACCCCGGGTCGGCCGGCGGGCGCCCGCGCAGGTCCTTGCGGACCTCGCGGGCCACCTTGCGGGTGTCGCGCAGGTTGACCGTGGCGCCGATGCCCGCGCCGACCAGCAGCGGGGTCAGCGACGGCAGGCGGCGCAGCGAGCTGCGGGTGAGCCGGCGGCGCACCTGCTGGCGCACCTCGCTGCCGAGCGCCATCGCGGTCAGACCGGCCGGTTTGGCGAGCAGCGTGGAATCGATGCCGCGCCGGTTGGCCCAGGCGCCGACGTAGGCGCCGGCCCGCTGGGTGGCGGTCCCCTGGACGGGAGAGCCGTAGACCTCGTGCAGTTCGGCGATCAGCTTGATCTCGACGGCCGCGACGGCGATGGTCTCGGCGGCGATCTCCACCGGCATCGCGGGCGGCACCGGGAGCATCGCGGCGGCGCCCACACCGGCGCCGAGCGCGCTGGAGGCCCGGCTCGCTCCGGTGATCAGCAGGTCGGCGAGCTTCTCGGGGTCGGTGGCGCCGGGGTGCTGGGCGCGCAGCGTGGCGAGGGTGCGGACCGGGATGCGCGGGGCGGTCTGGAGCAGCTGCTCGGTGAGGGCGCGGCCGCCGTACGCGGCGCCCTTGGCGGCGGCCCGGCTCCCGGTGCCGAGCCGGCGGGCGATGGCGGAGACCAGCCGGGCGCCGCGCCGTCGGCCGCGCTCGACGACCGCCCGGTACTCGGCGAGCCCGCCGGGGCCGCCCTCGACGGGCTCGCCGGGTGCGGGGCGTTCGAGTTCCTCGACCAGGCCCGCCAGCTCGTCGGCGACGCGGTCGGGGGTGGGCTCGGGCTGTGCGGGCCGTCCCGGCTTCCTGAAGATTGCCATGGTGTGGCGGTACCCGGCGGGGTGCGGCGATACGCCCCGGGGGTGTCCCGGTCCCGCGACAGGACGACGACGGCCGCGTTCCGACGGCCGCGTGCTGACGGCCCGGGCCGTCAGCCGGCGCCGGGTCCCCGGTCGGAACCGGGCCGGTTCACTCGGTGATCTCCACGCCCCGCCAGAACGCCACCCGGCCGCGGATGTGCTCGGCCGCCGGATCGGGGTCGGCGTAGTACCAGGCCGCGTCCGGGTTGGTCGCGCCGTCGACGTGCAGCGAGTAGTACTCGGCGGTGCCCTTCCAGCCGCAGACGGTGGTGGTGTCCGACGGGCGCAGGTACTCGGTGCGCACGGAGTCGGCCGGAAAGTAGTGGTTGCCCTCGACGACGACGGTGTCCTCGCTCTCGGCGACGACGGTGCCCTGCCAGCGTGCTGTGGTCATGTCCGGAGTCTGCCCCACGGGAACGGCGGTGTCACCGGGGCGGGACACCGCGGCGGGACACCGTGGCGAGACCGGGGCGGGACCGGGGCGCAGCCGCGGCGGGCGTCAGGGCAGCGCCTGGGCGTGCACCGGACAGTGCGGTGTCTGGTGGCCGCCGGTGGCGAGCATCCGGACCTCCCCCGCGTCGCTGATCTCGGCCCGCACGATGCCGCTGGGGTCCTCGTACACCGGGTGACCGCCGGGCCCGGTGGCGCTGGTGCGGGCGACCACGACGACGTCCTGCGGGGCCTGGGTGCCGGGGGTGCCCGGGAAGGTGAGTGCGTAACGGGTGACGGGACTCATCACCGACCTCCTGGTGCCTGTTCGACCCGGCCGCTAGGCGGCGGCCCTGGCCGGACGGGCGGAGGCGCCGCGGACCTCCAGCTCCGCGAGCAGCTGGGCGGTGGCCTCCGTGACGGCGTCCACGGCCCGGTCGAAGGCCTCGCGGTTGTGCGCGGCCGGCGCCCGGAAGCCGGACACCTTCCGCACGTACTGGAGCGCGGCCGCGCGGTAGTCCTCCGCCGTGGCGTCGGGCGTCACGGGTGGTCTCAGCGTCTTGATACTGCGGCACATGACCCCAGTCTCCCGCGCGGACGTCCGGGAGGCGACCCCCGTCCGTCACCGGACCGTCCACCGCCCCACACGGGCACGTCATCCGGTCGCACAGGAATCCGGATTAGGATTTCGGCCGGACAATCCCGACTCCTCCCGTTTCCCTCCCGGAGTACCCCCTTGCCTCTCGCGCTGGTCGCCCTGGCCGTCACCGCGTTCGCCATCGGAACCACCGAGTTCGCCGCCATGGGGCTGCTCCCCCAGGTCGCGGACGGCCTGGACGTCTCGATCCCGCAGGCCGGCTGGCTGATCTCGGCGTACGCGCTCGGCGTGGTGATCGGGGCGCCGCTGCTCACCGCGCTCGCCGCCGGACGGCCGCGCAAGGCGGTGCTGGTCGCGCTGGCCTCCTTCTTCGCCTTCGGGAACCTGCTCTGCGCGCTCGCCCCCGACTTCTGGACGCTGGCCGCCGCCCGGCTGGTCAGCGGGCTGCCGCACGGGGCGTTCTTCGGCGCCGGGGCGGTGGCGGCGGCCGAGCTGGTGGCCCCGGACCGGCGGGCCCGGGCGGTCGCGGTGATGTTCTCCGGGCTGACCCTCGCCAACGTGGTCGGGGTGCCCGCCGCGACGCTGCTCGGCCAGCACCTGGGGTGGCGGGCGACCATGCTGGTGGTGGTCGCGATCGGCGCGGCCGGGGCGGTGGCGATCGCCCGGCTCGTCCCGGAGCTGCCCTCCCCCGCGCAGGCGGGCCTGCGGCACGAGCTGGGCGCGTTCCGCAGCGGGCAGCTCTGGCTGGCGCTGGCCACCGTGGTCTTCGGCTGCGGCGGCTTCTTCGCCTGCTACTCCTACATCACCCCGCTGCTCACCGAGGTCTCCGGGTACGCGACCGGCTCGGTGACCCTGGTGCTGGCGCTGTTCGGGGTGGGGATGACGATCGGCAACCTGCTCGGCGGGTACGCGGCCGACCGCGCGCTGCGACCGACCGTGTGCGCCGCGTTCCTGCTGCTCGCCGCCGTGCTGGCGCTGTTCGCGGTGACCGCCCGCACCGAGTGGTCGGCGGCGGTGACGGTGGTGCTGGTCGGGCTGTTCGGGTTCGCGATCGTACCGGCGGTGCAGACGCTCGTGATGCGCGAGGCGCACGGCGCTCCGACGCTGGCCTCGGCGACCGTGCAGGGCGCGTTCAACCTGGCGAACGCCCAGGGCGCGTTCTTCGGCGGGCTGGCGCTGGACGCGGGGCTGGGCTGGACCTCGCCGCCGCTGGTCGGCTCGGGCCTGGCGGCCTCGGGCGCGGTGATCGCGGTGACCGCCTGGGCCGCCGACCGGCGGCGGCGCGGGCGGACGCCGACGGTCGTGGTCGCCGCCGGACGTGGGAGCGGCGCGGGCGGCGCCGCGGGCCGGGTGCCCGGGCCCGCGCCGGCCGCGGAGAAGCGGGTCGGCGCGGGCCGCTGAGGCACCGGCTCAGGCGGAGGCGGCCGGCGGCAGCGGGCGCAGCCCACGATGGCCGTCGGCGAGCAGCAGGTAGCCCTCCGCGTTGAACTTGATGCCGGCCCGCTCCTCCTCGGTCAGCTCGCGGCGGACCTTGGCCGGCACCCCGGCGACCAGCGAGCCGGGCGGGACCTCCATGCCCTGCGGCACCACGGCGCCGGCCGCGACCAGCGAGCCCGCGCCGATCCGGGCGCCGTTGAGCACGGTGGCGTTCATCCCGACCAGCACGTCGTCCTCGATCACGCAGCCGTGCAGCACGGCGTTGTGGCCGACCGAGACCCGCTCCCCCATCACCAGCGGGAAGCCCAGGTCGGCGTGCAGGGTGCAGTTGTCCTGGACGTTGCTGCCCGCGCCGACCGTGATCGCCTCGGCGTCCCCGCGCAGCACCGCGCCGTACCAGACGCTCGCCCCCGCGCCGACCGTCACGCTGCCCACCACGACCGCGTTCGGTGCGACGAAGGCGCCCGGGTCGACGGCGGGCACCCGGCCCCCGACTTCGGCGATCAGCGGCTCTGCCATCTCTCGTCCTCCTCGTGACGACGGCCCATCAGGTGCGGGCCATGATGGCATCCCCGCCCGGCCGGTCCGGGAGCCGGGTCGCCCCGGTCAGCCGGTGCAGGTCGCCGCGTCGACCAGCTTCCCGTAGGCCTCCCCGGTGGCCCGGGGCAGCTGCTCGCCGTCGGCGTTGATCGCGACCGCGAACTGCCGGCGGAGGTCGGCGGTGGAGAAGACGGCGGTGAGGTAGCCGTGGATGCTTCCGGTGTGGCCCCAGAGCGTGCCGCCGCAGGGCGTGGTCGCCCGCTCCAGGCCGAGGCCGTACCTCCCGTCGCTCTGCGGGGCGACCGTCGTCATCTCCGCGAGCTGCGGCCGGGGCAACAGGCGCCTCCCGAGCAGGGCCGTGATGAAGGTGTTGAGGTCGGCGGTGGTGGAGATCCCGGCGCCGGCCGCGTCCGCCATGCTCGGGTCCAGCCGCGTGACGTCCGTGGGACCACCGGGGTGCGCGAGGTAGCCGTGCGCGTGCGGACCGGCGATGGCCGTCTCGTGGACGGGCATCGAGGTGCCGGTCAGGCCCAGCGGGCGGATGATCCGGCGCTCCACCTCCTGCTGCCAGCTGCGGCCGGTGGCCCGCTGGACGATCTGCCCGACCACGACGTAGTTGGTGTTGGAGTAGTGGAACTCCTGGCCGGGCGCGAAGTACGGCGGGTGGGCGTTGGCCAGGGCGATCAGCTGCTGCGGCGTCCAGCGGGTCCAGCGGCCGGTGTCCAGCCACTCCTGGACCTTGACGGGGTCCTTCCCGGGGCCGAGGGCCGGATCGTCGGCGAAGTCGAACAGCCCGCTGGTGTGGTTGAGCAGCTGGCGCAGGGTGATGTTCGCACCGTTCGGCACCGCGCCCGGCAGCAGCTTCTCCACCGGATCGTCCAGGCCGAGCCGACCCTCCGCGACCAGCTGGAGCACGACGGTGGAGACGAAGCTCTTGGTCAGGCTGCCGATCCGGAACCGGCCGTCCGGGGAGGCCGGGGCGCCGGTGGTGACGTCGGCGGTACCGGCGGCGCCCTTCCACAGGGTGCGGCCGTACTCGCCGACCCGGGCGAGCGAGGCGGTCACGCCGTCCCCCGCGAGCATG
Organism: Kitasatospora sp. NPDC057965; assembly: GCF_042887135.1. Taxonomy (NCBI): domain Bacteria; kingdom Bacillati; phylum Actinomycetota; class Actinomycetes; order Kitasatosporales; family Streptomycetaceae; genus Kitasatospora; species Kitasatospora sp. NPDC057965. The sequence goes on along the minus strand of NZ_JBHVPZ010000001.1, from coordinate 431,568 downwards.
CCGCGCACCGAGGCCTCCAGGGCCCTGGCGTCGACGCCCGTCCGCGGGCCACGGCCGGCGGCGTCCACCGCCGTGTCCCGGGGACCGGTCACCGCCACCACCGCGGTCGGCGCCGCCGTGCCGAGGGCGCCGGCCGTCGGGGCCGCCGCACCCACCAGACCCGCACCCGCAAGCGCGAGTGCCACGACGCGCACCGCCGTCCCGCGCCGGCGTTCCGCTGCCGCTCGGGACCGCCCCCGCGCCGCCCCCGGGTCCGCTCCGTCCCAGCGCTCCGTCCTGCCCATGAACCCTCCCCTGCCCATCGCCATCCGATTCCGCCAATGTCCTTGCCAGTCACCCGAACTGACAGGTCGACAGACATTTCCGAAATGTCGTCAGCTCACCGTCCGTACCGGCTGCGACTCGGCTACGACCCTCGCACGGCGGCCGCCCCTCGGGTAGGCCTCCGGGCAGGGGATGCCCCGAGGCCCGCCCGGGGGTGCCCCGGAGACCCGTCCCGGAGTGCCCCCGGTCCTGGGGGTACTCCGGGGCGGGCCGGCGGTCCGGGGTCAGTCCCGGCCGAGTGGGGCCGGGGTGTCGCAGGTCGCGGCGGCGACCAGCTTCTCGAAGGCCTTCCTGGTGGGCAGCGGGGTCGAGAGGCCGCTGCCGTTCATCGACACCGAGAGCTGGCGGCGCAGGTCGGCGGTGCTGTACAGGAAGGTGCTGAAGCCGGGGATGCCGCCGGTGTGACCCCAGAGTTCACCGCAGTCGGTGGTGGTCCGCTCCAGGCCCAGGCCGTACCCGCCCTGGCTCTGCGGGGTGACCGTCATCATCTCCGCGAGCTGCGGCCGGGGCAGCAGCCGTCCGCCGAGCAGGGCGGTGATGAAGGTGTTGAGGTCGGCGGTGGTGGAGATCCCGGCTCCCGACGCGCCCGCCATGCTCGGGTCCAGTTCGGTGACGTCCACGCGGCCGTCGGGCAGGTCGAAGTAGCCGTGCGCGTGCGGGCCGGGGACGGCCGTCTCGTGGTCGGGCATGGAGGTGGCGGTCAGGCCCAGCGGACGGATGACGCGGCGCTCGACCTCCTGCTGCCAGGTGCGGCCGGTGGCCCGCTGGATGATCTGCCCGGCCAGGATGTAGTCGGTGTTGGAGTAGTGGTAGCCCTGGCCGGGCGGGAAGTACGCCGGGTGGTTGTTGGCCAGCGTGATGAGCTGCTCCGGTGTCCAGCGGGTGTAGCGACCGTTCGCCAGCCACCGTTCGAGGGCACCGGGTGCTCCCGGGTCGAAGGCCTGGTCCTCGGTGTAGTCGAACAGCCCGCTGGTGTGGTTGAGCAGCTGGCGCAGGGTGATGTTCGCACCGTTCGGCACCGCGCCCGGAAGCAGCTTCTCCACCGGATCGTCCAGGCCGAGCCGACCCTCCGCGACCAGCTGGAGCACGACGGTGGAGACGAAGGTCTTGGTCACGCTGCCGATCCGGAACCGGCCGGTGGCCGAGGCCGGGGCGCCGGTGGCGTAGTCGGCGGTACCGGCGGCGCCCTTCCACAGGGTGCGGCCGTGCTCGCCGACCCGGGCGAGCGAGGCCGAGGCGCCGCCGGAGTCGACGATGGCGCGCACCGCCGCGTCCAGGGCCCTCGGGTCGACGCCCTTGCGCGGCCCCCGCGCACCGGTGTCCGGCGTCGCGCCGTCCTGAGTGCCGGTCACCGTCACCACCCCGACCGGCCCCGCCGCGCCGAGGGCGCCGGCCGCCGGGGCCGTCACCCCGACCAGGCCCGCGCCGGCGAGCGCGAGCGCCACCAGGCGCGCGGCCGGGCGACGGCGACGCCCCGCGCCCCCGCGACCGCCCGGATCCGTTCCGCCCCTGCGTTCCGCCATGTCCGTCCACCTTCCCGTGTCCATGCCGACGGGTGCGTTCAACACCCCTGTGCATCTCGGCACTTGACACGGTGCCAGGCGGTGGCGGACCAGGTCGTCAGCCCACGGTCCAGACCGGCTCCGACCCTGGACGTACCTGGGAACGGTGGGCCGCTCCCCCTCAAGGATGGGCCACCCCCCGAAACCGCTCGGGGGGCACCGACGGCCGGGCCGCCGGCGCCCCCGCGTCGGGCGGACAGGCGATCAGGCGATCAGGCGACCGGGGCCTTGACCCGCAGCACCTCGATGAACGCCCGCAGCCACGCCGGGTGGTCGGGCCAGGCGCGGGCCGAGACCACCACGCCGTCCACCACCGCCTCGCCGTCCACGTAGGTCGCGCCCGCCGCCTTCACGTCCGGCTCCAGGGCCGGGTAGGCGGCACTGGTCCGCCCGCCGAGCACCCCGGCGGCGGCGGACACCAGCGGGCCGTGGCAGATCTGCGCGACCGGCTTCTCGCCCTCGAAGAAGTGCCGGACGATCCGCTGCACCTCGGGGTCGTTGCGCAGGTACTCCGGGGCACGTCCGCCCGGGATGACCAGGGCCACGTAGTCGGCCGGGTCGACGTCGGCGAACGCCACGTCGGCGGGCCAGGTGTAGCCCGGCTTCTCGGTGTAGGTGTCGAACCCCTCGACGAAGTCGTGCACCACGAACTGGAGCCGCTTCTTCGCCGGCGCCGCGATGTCGACCTGGTAGCCCTCCTCGCGCAGCCGCTGGTACGGGTAGAACACCTCCAGCGACTCCGCGGCGTCCCCGGTGACGAGCAGGATCTTCGATGCCATCGTCGACATCCCTCCGAAGTGATCGGTCCTCGAACAGTGGAGCAGTGGTACGGACCCCGACCGGCGGGCACCGGTGCGGGACCGCACCAACCTCCCTCACCCGCCCCACCCGCGCAACGGGGCGCACCGGTCAGCCGCCACCCCGCACGCGCCCCCGCACGCCCCCCGTCGGCGGCGCGCGCCCCCATCGGGGCACACGCCTAGACTCCGTGCTGCCCCATGACCGCGACAGCCCCGGAGGGAGTCCGCACCGATGTCGGACCGCACCACCTATCTCGTCCTGCCCGGCTACCAGAACTCCGGCCCGGCCCACTGGCAGAGCCACTGGGAGGCGGCCGACCCGGCGGTGTTCGTCCGGGTCCGGCAGGAGGACTGGGACCACCCGGAGCCGGAGGCCTGGGTGGGTCGGGTGGACGCGGCGGTCGCCGAGGCGGCGGTCGACGGGCCGGTGGTCCTGGTGGCGCACAGCCTGGGCTGTGTGACGGTGGCCCGCTGGGCGGCCACCGCGCCGGCCGGACGGACGGCGGCCGTGCGCGGCGCGCTGCTGGTCGCGCCCGCCGACGTCGACCACGCGGACGTGCCCGAGCTGTCCGGCTTCCGCCCGGTGGCGCTGTCCCGGCTGCCGTTCCCGGCCACCGTGGTGTGCAGCACCGACGACCCGTGGGTCACCCCGGAGCGGGCCCGGCGGTTCGCCGAGGCCTGGGGTGCGCGCTACGTCGAGACCGGCGCCTTCGGGCACCTCAACTCCGACTCCGGGCTGGGCGACTGGCCGCTGGGCCGGGAACTGCTCGCCGCCCTCTGAGCGGACGGGCGGCACGGCGCGAAGGCTCGGGCCCAGGACTCGGGGCCCGCGTCCATCCCAGGTTCCGGGGATGGGATCGCGTCCACCTCCCGGGCCAGAATCAAACGCAGTGGTCCGCCCACCCCGGACCGGAGGCCGGCCGCGGTGCGTGACCGCGGCCGGCCTCCCACGTTCCCCGCGGCGGCGGGGCCCCGAGCCGGCAGGGCCCGGACGGTGGGTGCGGGGCCCGGGCGACGGGTGCGGGGCCCGGACGGTGGGTGCGGGAACTTCTCCCGCAGTTCGCCCGACGGCCACCCGGCGGGGAACCACTGCTCCTAGTCTGCGGGCGGCACTCACACCGCGACGCCATCAGCGCGAGCTAGGAGCATCCATGACGTACCGTCCGTCCGACGGCAGCACCCCGGCGCAGTCCACCGACACCACCGCCTCCTCCCGCCGGTCCTTCCTGCGGGTCACCGGTGCGGCCGGGCTCGGCGCCGCGGCCCTCGCGGCCGGCGCCGGCGAGGCCTTCGCCACCCCCGCCGCCGACGAGCCGGGCGACGAGCAGTACGGTGCCGCCGACGAGCGCGGCGCCGCCCGCCCGACCGGTACCCCCTCGCCGGTGCGCACCGGCACCGGCCTGGACCGCCTGCCGCACCCGCTGATCATCGGTCACCGCGGCGCCCCCGGCTACCGTCCCGAGCACACCCTCGGCTCGTACGACCTGGCGCTGCGGCTGGGCGCGGACGTCATCGAGCCGGACCTCGTACCCACCAAGGACGGCCACCTGGTGGTCCGCCACGAGAACAACATCGCGGAGACCACGGACGTCGCGGACCACAAGGAGTTCGCGGACCGCCGCACCACCAGGACGATCGACGGCGCCGCCCAGACCGGCTGGTTCACCGAGGACTTCACGCTCGCCGAGCTGCGCACCCTGCGCGCCAAGGAGCGCCTGCCGCAGCAGCGCCAGCGCAACACGCTCTACGACGGCCGCTGGGCCGTGCCGACCTTCCGCGAGGTGGCCGACTTCGCCCGCAAGCGCGGCCGTGAGCTCGGCCGGGACGTCTGGGTCTACCCCGAGACCAAGCACCCCAGCTACTTCCGCTCGATCGGCCTGCCGCTGGAGGAGCGCCTCGCCGACGAGCTGCGCCGCACCGGCCTCGCCGGGCGCAACGGCCGGGCGATCCTGCAGTCCTTCGAGCCGAGCAGCCTGCAGCGCCTCGCCAAGCTGGTCGACAACCCGAAGATCTTCCTGCTCAGCGGCCCGACCAGCCAGCCGTACGACTTCGTGCTGTCCGGCGACAAGCGCACCGTCGCCGACCTGGTGAAGCCCGAGGGCCTGCGCTGGATCTCCTCCTTCGCGCACGGCATCGGCCCGACCACCACCCTGATCGCGCCCGTCGACGCGACCGGCAAGCTGCTGCCGCCGACCACCCTGGTCAAGGACGCGCACGCGGCGGGCCTGCTGCTGCACCCCTACACGGTGCGCAACGAGAACTCCTTCCTGCCGCTGGACTACCGCCGGGGCACCGACCCCAACGCCTATGGCGACTCGATCGGCTGGGCGAAGTACCTCTACGAGCTCGGCGTGGACGGCTTCTTCACCGACCAGACGGACAGCACCGTGCTGGCCCGCCAGGACTTCTGGGCGGCCAAGGGCGTGCACTGACGCCAGGCTCCGCCCACGACCGCGCCCCGGAACGTCCGTCGACGTTCCGGGGCGCGCGGTGTCGTGCCGACGCGGCGGCTCAGCCGTCCTGGTGCTGCTGCTCGGGCTGCGCGGGCTCGCCCTGCTGCTCGTCCGGCTGCTGCGGCTGCGGCTGCTGGGTCGGCTGCGTGGGCTTGGGGCTGGGGTTGCGCGGCGCCCGGCTGGTCGGCTGGGGGCGTCCGGGCCAGGACGGCCAGTCGGTCGCGGAGCCGCCGGGCCAGCTGCTGCCCGGGCTCGCCGAGGGATCGCGCTTGGGCGCCGGATTGGGGATGTAGACGGTCTTGAACTCCTGCTCCGGCATGCCCCGGACGGCGTCGTTCATCGCCATCTGCCAGATCGGTCCGGGGCCGGTGGCGCCGAAGACCTCGTCGAACCACTTGCCGCCGATCCGGATGTTCTTCATCTTCACCCCGCCGGCCGGGCCGCCCAGCCAGACCGAGGTGGCGAGGTTGGCGGTGTAGCCGCTGAACCAGGCGGACTTCTTCTCGTCGGAGGTGCCGGTCTTGCCGGCGATCTGGCGGTCGTCGTCCAGGCCGAGGTCGCGCGCGGTGCCGCCCTTCTCGGTCACCCCGAGCAGCACGGTGTTGATGATGTCGGCGGTGCCCTCGGAGAACACCCGCTCGCACTTGGCGGGGCTGACCGCGACGTCCTTGCCGTCGATCGTCTTGATGGCACTGATCGCGACCGGCGTGCAGTAGGTGCCGCGGTTGGCGAAGGTCGCGTAGACGTTGGCCATGACCAGCGGGCTCACCTCCTGGGTGCCCAGGCCCAGGGCGGGCAGCTCCTCCAGCGGCTTGCCGCTCGCCTTGGTGAGCACGCCGAGCTTGTTGGCCATCTGCTTGACCGCGCAGAGGCCGATCTCCTGCTCCATCTGCACGAAGTAGGTGTTGACCGAGAGCGCCATCGCCTCCTTGAGCTCGTACGGGCCGACCTCGCTCGTGGACTCGTTGGGGATGGTGCCGCTCTTCTTGCCCTTGTCCAGGTTCTTCCAGGTGCCGTCGCAGGTGCTCATCGTCGGCCAGTCCATCTTGTTCGGCGAGTCGTAGGCCTGGGTGGAGGTGAGCCCGGCCTCCAGGCCGGCGGCGGCCACGATCGGCTTGAAGTTGGAGCCCGGCTGGAAGCCGTTGCCGCCGCCCATCGCCGCGTCCACGTTGTAGTTGACGACCGTCTGGTTCTTCGACGGGTCGATGCCGTACGGGCGGGTCTGGGCCATCGCCAGGATCTTGCCGCTGCCCGGCTCCACCATGGTCATCGCCGCCGACACCTCGTCGGTGACCTTGACCTTCGAGGTCACCGCCTTGAGCGCGGCCGCCTGCTTCGCCGGGTCGAGGGTGGTGTGGATGTACAGGCCGCCCATGTCCCAGAGCTTCTTGCGCTCGGCGGCGGTCTTGCCGAAGACCGGGTCCTGCTTGATCACGTGCTTGACGTAGTCGCAGAAGAAGCCCATGCCCGCGTCGGCGGTGATGCAGCCGTTCTGCGGTGCCTGGTAGTGCAGCACGATCGGCCCGGACTTGGCCTCCTTGGCCTGCTCCGCGGTGAGGTGCTTGTTCTCCACCATCTTGTCGATCACGACGTCACGGCGCTTGCGCGAGGCCTCGGGGTGGGCCTTGGGGTCGAACTGGGAGGGGTTCTGCACCAGGCCGGCGAGGGTGGCCGCCTCGGCGACGGAGAGGTCCTTGGTGTTCTTGCCGAAGTAGCGCTGGGCCGCCGCCTGGATCCCGTACGCCTGCTGGCCGTAGTAGGTGATGTTCAGGTAGTTGGTGAGGATCTGCTCCTTGGTGAGCTCCTCCTCCAGCTTGATGGCGTACTTGAGCTCCTGCACCTTGCGGCCCAGGGTCTTGCGCTGGGCCTCCCGGACCGCCACCTGGTCGTCGCCGGCCTTCTCCACGTTGACGTTCTTCACGTACTGCTGCGTCAGGGTGGAGGCGCCCTGCAGGGCGGTGCCGCTCTCCGCGTTCTTGGTGATGGCCCGCAGGACGCCCTTGAGGTCGACGGCGCCGTGCTCGTAGAAACGCGCGTCCTCGATGTCCACCTGGGCCTGGCGTATCAGCGGGCCCATCTCCTCCGCGGTGATCACCCGGCGGTCGCGCTCGTAGACCTTGGCTATCTGCTGGCCCTTGGCGTCGAATATCCAGCTGGCCTGGGTCAGTGGCGGGGCCTTCAGGTCGTCAGGGATCGTGTCGAACTCCTCCACGGTGCCCTTCATGCCGAGCCCGAGCGCGCCAGCGGCCGGCAGCGCGATGCCCGCCAGCAGCACGCCCGCGAGGGTGCTGTAGCCGAGGAACTTCACGCCGTGGCCGAGGAGGCCGAGCGGGGTCTCCCGGCGCCGGGGGCGCGGCACCCAGGTGTCGAGGGGCTCCGGGGAGGGCGTGCGGCGGCTTCTCCGTGACATAGTCGGAACATTACGTCCACGAAAACCGCCCGTGGGGCCGGTGTTGGCCAAGCTTTGTCACAAATCGGCGACAGATCGGCGTTGTTGGGCGTGGCATGACCACCGGACCGGGGTCCGGCCCGGTGCGGGCGGGGTCGTTCGCCGACGTCCGACCATCGCCGGCGGACCGGACCGTTCGGACCCTTCCGGCCCCTCCCGGCCCCTTCCGACCCGTTCGGGCAGCGCGGGCGGGCCGCGCCGGGGTCAGCCGTCGCGCTTCCTGCGGCGCAGCCCGAACACCGCGCCCGCCACCGCGAGCAGGAACGCCACCCCGAGCACCTGGTCCCCGGTGCCGGCCTCGGAGGACCCGCCGTCGGCCGAGGAGGACGGGGAGCCCGCCGAGGCGCCCTCCGAGGGCGGCGCGGCCGCGCCGGACGACGGCGCCGAGCGGTCCGCGGCCGCCGCGGTCGGGGTGGGCGTGGCGCTCGGCACCGGCTTGACCGTGTCCGGGAGCTGGTCGTCGTCCAGCGGGGAGCGCCAGACCGGGCTGTCCTTGCCCTCGCTGCCGTAGAGCAGCGCCCGGCCGTCGGCACTGAAGGTGACCGACTCGCCCTGGCGCTGGAAGGGCGTGGACAGCGGCTCGTCACCGCTCGGCGCGCCGTCCTTCCACCGGTAGAGGGTGGCCGAGAAGTAGCCGCGCAGCACCAGCCGGGTGCCGTCCGGCGAGAAGGCGCCGTCGGTGATCCACGGGACGTCGGCGATCCGCCGGAAGGTGTTGACGCCGCTCGCCGAGAGCTGCTCGGGGCCCTGGTAGAGGCCGCCGCCGCCCTGCTTCTTGCTCGCGATGTAGGCGCGGCCGGTCACCGGGTGGACCATCAGCGCCTCGGCGTCGCGCGGGCCGTCCTCGTAGCGGACCCGGTAGCGGGTCACCTGCACGGTCTGGTCGCGGAGTTCGGCGGGCTCGGCGAAGGCGTAGATCCAGACCTCGGGCCACTTGCCGCCGAGGTTGTCGCCGATGTCGCCGACGTAGAGCCGGCCGTCCGGGCCGAGCGAGATCGCCTCGACGTCGCGCGGCTCGATGCCGCGCAGGGTGACGGTGGCGACGGTGCGGCCCTGGGAGTCGACGGCGTAGACGTACGGGCCGTCGTCGCTGTCGTTGTGCGTCCAGTAGACGCCGGGGTGCTGCCGGCTGGCCGCGAGGCCGCTGGACTCGGTGATCCGCGGGTCGCCGATGGTGAACGCCTGGCCGCCCGGGTCGGCCGCGCGGGCCGGCGCGGCGCCGAGCGTGGCGGTGGCGGCGACCGCGGCGGTCGCGCAGGCGGCGGCCAGCAGGGCGGCGGGGAGCCTCGTCGTTCGCGTCCTCAGCACCGGTCGATCCTCCCACGGCCCCGGCGGCGGAACCGGCCCGGCCTTTTTCGTCAGCTTGACGAAAATGGCGGGCGGCCAATATCGTCATCACGACGATAAGGAGCTGCTCATGGCCGACATCACCAAGCGCTTCGGGCTGCGCCACCTGCGCGCCCGGCCCACCGCCCACATCCGCCACGTCCGGCGCGGCCGCCTCGCCCACGACGGCACCGGCCTCGCCTTCTGGTTCCGCCCGCTCACCGCCGCGCTCTCCGAGGTCCCGGTCGACGACCGCGAGCTGGCCATGCTCTTCCACGCCCGCACCGCCGACTTCCAGGACGTCACCGTCCAGGGCACCCTCACCTACCGGATCACCGACCCGGCCACCGCCGCCGACCGCGTCGACTTCGGCATCGACCCCGACACCGGCGCCTGGCGCTCCGCCCCGCTCGACCAGCTCGCCACCCTGCTCACCGAGACCGCCCAGCAGCACGCGCTCGGCCTGCTCGCCCGCACCCCGCTGGCCGCCGCGCTGGCCGACGGCGTCACCGCCGTCCGCGAGCGGATGGCCGCCGGGCTCGCCGCCGAGGCCCGGCTGGCCGAGACCGGGCTCGCCGTGATCGCCGTCCGGGTGGTCGCCCTGCGCCCCGAACCGGAGGTGGAGCGCGCGCTGCGCACCCCCGCCCGCGAACTGGTCCAGCAGGAGGCCGACCGGGCCACCTTCGAACGGCGCGCCGTCGCCGTCGAGCACGAGCGCGGCATCGCCGAGAACGAGCTCGCCAACCGGATCGAACTCGCCCGGCGCGAGGAGCAGCTGATCACCCAGCAGGGCGCCAACAGCCGGCTTCAGGCCGAGGACGAGTCCGCCGCCGACCGGATCCGCACCGACGCCGAGGCGCAGCGCCGCACCCGGCTGGCCGGTGCCGAGGCCGACGCGGCCCGCGCCCTGGGCGAGGCCAAGGCCGCCGCCGAGGCCGCCTGGCTGGCCGCCCACCAGCAGGCCGACCCGGCCGTGCTGCGGGCGCTCGCGCTGATGCGGCTCGCCGAGCACCTGCCGCGGATCGACAGCCTCACGCTCACCCCGGACGTGCTCACCGGCCTGCTCGCCAAGCTGGGGGCGACCGGCGGCGAGGGGACGGCGCGATGACGCTCGCGCCCAGGGTGGTCCTGGTGCACCGCCGCACCGAGTACCAGGAGCTGCTCGCCCATCACGGCACGCCCGGCCAGGCGGCGTACTTCCTGAGCAGCCGGGGCCGGTCGGTGGAGGAGATCGAGCTGCGCCACCGGCGTCAGGAGCTGGCGCTCGCCGAGGCGGCCGGCGCGGTGCCGCTGGACTGGCGGCGCACCCGGGTCGAGCGCGCCGACCTGCCGCGGTTCCTGTTCGAGCCGCAGGACGTGGTGGTCGTGGTCGGCCAGGACGGGCTGGTCGCCAACGTCGCCAAGTACCTGGCCGGGCAGCCGGTGATCGGCGTGGACGCGGAGCCCGGACGCAACCCGGGCGTCCTGGTCCGGCACCGCGCGCCCGACCTGGCCCGGCTGCTGCCGGCCGCCGTCGGCCCGGGCGCCGAGCGGCGCACCGAGGAGCGGACCATGGTGGAGGCGGTGGCCGACGACACCCAGCGGCTGCTCGCGCTCAACGAGGTGTACGTCGGCCAGCCCGGCCACCAGACGGCCCGCTACCGGCTGGCGGTCGAGGAGCGGCCGGGCGGGGCCGACGAGGGCGAGCCGCAGGCCTCGTCCGGCGTGCTGGTGGGCACCGGGACGGGCGGAACCGGCTGGTGCCGCTCGGTCTGGCTGGAGCGCGGCGGCCCGCTCCCCCTGCCGGAGCCGGGCGCCCCGGCGCTCGCCTGGTTCGTGCGCGAGGCCTGGCCCTCCCCCGCCACCGGCACCGCGCGGGTGCACGGCCTGCTCGACGCGGGCCGGCGGCTGGTCCTGACCGTGGAGTCGGACCGGCTGGTGGCCTTCGGCGACGGGGTCGAGGGCGACGCGCTGGAGCTGGCCCGGGGCCAGAGCGTCCGGGTGGGCGTGGCCGCCACCCGGCTCCGGCTGCTGGGGTGAGCCCGTCGCGCGCGGGATGTGCCCCCACACCGGGCGCCGTTCAGGAGGTCGCGGCGAGGTCGGCCGCCGCATCGGCGGTGTCCGGGTGGCCGGGGCCGAGCACCCTCGTGCGGGCCGCCACGACGGACGCCAGGAGTGCGCCGGCCTCCGCCGACCGGCCCTGGGAACGGAGCGCCAGCGCAAGATGGTGACGGGTGCGCAGGGTGTCGGGGTGATCGGCCTCCAGGACCCGCTCGCGGATGTCCAGGACCGCACGGTGCTCGGACTCCGCCTCGACCGCCCGTCCCATCTCCCGGAGCGCGACGGCGTGGTTGTCCCTGCTGAACAGCGTGAACGCGTCGTCCGGGCCGCGAACCTCGGTCAGCAGCCCCAGGACCGCCCGGTGTTCGGCCTCCGCCTCCTCGACCCGGCCGAGGTCGCGCAGCACGTTGGCGAGGTTGTCGCGGACGATCAGGGTGTCCGGGTGGGTGGGTCCGAGCGTGTCGGCGCGGGCGGAGGCCACCGCCCGGTGCTCGGCCAGGGCCTCGGGCAGCCGGCCGAGCCGCCGCAGGGCGCGCGCGGCGTTGTTGCGGCTGTTCAACGCCTCCGGCCCCGGCGCGGCGGCGGCCCGCCGCCAGCCCACGACGGCCAGTTCGTACCGTCCCTGGGCGTAGGCGGTGGCGGCGGCCCGTTCGGCGTCGACGGGATCTGCGCCGGTCACGATGAGCCTCACCACGGGCTCGGGCACGAGATCGGCCGGACCGGCGGCGCGCTGGGTGACGTCCAGCAGGTAGTCGAACACCCCCACCCGGTCCCCGGACTGCTGGAGCAGCGCGGTGGTCGCCCGGCGTGGCCGCGTCGCCCACTCCCACGCCTCGTCCGGAGGTTCCGGCCGCAGCCGGTCGCCGCCGGACCGCTCCAGGTAGTACGTGTGCGCCGCCTCGACGAGCGCGCGGGGCATCGACGCCGAATGCCCCGCGCGCCGGATGTCCACGGCCGCCGTCACCAGCGCCGCGGCCCGGGGGTGTCCGGGAGCGTGGGCGCTGGTGTTCGGGCTCCACCCGTCCTGCCAGAGCCGCAGCAGTTCGGGGCCGGCTGCGAGGTACTCGGCGAGACCGTACCCGCCGCCCAGGGTGAGCGCACTCTCGATGCGGCGGTCCCAGGCGCGGAGCCGGGCCCGGTCGGTCTCGGCGGCACTGAACAACCGGGGCAGGTAGACACGGTGGGCCTGGCGCACCACCTCCGCGGCCTGTTTCGGGACGCCGCGGTCGTCGTCCTCGCCGGCCAGCAGGGCTTCCTCGGCCGTGCGCAGGGTGGCCAGGACGACGCGGTGGTGACCGCCCTCGCCGAAGAGCCGCCCGAGGTCCTCGCGTCTCAACCCGCCGGTACCCAGGTAGCCCTCCAGGTCGTTCAGCCACAGGACGCAGCGGCGCTCCCGGGCGGCCACGGCCACGATCGCCGGCAGGGCCTCGCGGTCCTTCGGCGCGAGCAGCAGGTGGTCGCCGAGCGTGGCCCGCATCGCCTCCCACGCCGACCGGGACTTGCCGGCCGTCGAGTCCCCCACCAGCAGGACGAAGCCGCCGCGGGCCAGCGACTCGCGCAGTTCCCCGTCGGCGTCGCGGGGCACGTAGGCGGGGACCCGGTCGATCGCCCCCTCCTCGGGCTGGAGGGCGAGCGCCGGATGGACGCCGAGCAGGACCGGGTCGGCCACCTCGCGGACCCGCAGCAGTGAACCGTCGGCGCGGACCAGGGCGCCGTTGAGGACCCGGGCGCGGTCGTCGTCGGCCGCTTTGAAGGTCTGCCGGTACCGCTCCTGCCACAGCCCCAGCACCGCCACCGCACCGGCGGCCACGGCGCTCAGTGCCGCCACCGTCCACGGCCGGGTGATCCCGAGGGCGAGGACCACCGTCGGCGTCGCCGTCAGGGCGCCCAGGCACACCACGATCACCATCAGCCGCCCGTGCCGCCGTTCCCGCATGCCTCCTGTTCTGCACGGCGCGTCGCGGGCCAAACCTCCCCGGGGCCACCGGTCCCCGGGCAGGTTCGACGGGCCGGGCCCGCGCCGTCAGGCCTCCGCCGTGCGTTCCTCCGGATGGCGGACGACGACGACCGGGCAGTGCGCGTGCTGGATCATCGCCTGGCTGGTGGAGCCCAGCAGCAGGCCGGCGAAGCCGCCGCGGCCGCGGGCGCCGACCACCAGCAGCTGCGCCTCCCGGCTCGCCTCGATCAGCGCCGGGCGGGTCTGCGCCTCGAAGACCTCGGAGCGCAGCTCGACGTCCGGGTACTTCTCCCGCCAGCCGGCCAGCGCCTCGGCGAGCACCCGCTCCTCCTGGTCGGGCCAGCTGGTGCTCGGGTGGGCGACGTGCAGGGCGGTCAGCGGGGCGCGGCGGGCGGAGGCCTCGGCGAAGGCGAAGCCGAGCGCCTCGGCGCCCACCCCGCTGCCGTCCACCGCCACCAGCACCGGCCCCTCCGGGTCCGGGCGGCCACGGACGATCAGCACCGGGCAGTCGGCGTGCGCGGCCAGGTGGACGGCCACCGAGCCGATCAGCAGCGCGCCGAACCGGCCGAGCCCCCGGCTGCCGACCACCACCAGCCCGGCCTCCCGCGACCAGCGGGCCAGCACGGTCAGCGGCTCCCCGGTGACCAGCTCGGTGGCGATGTCGAGGCGCGGGTCCAGCGCCTCGGCGCGGGCCCTGGCGTCCGCCAGGATGCCCTCCGCCTGGTGCCGCAGCCCGCCCTCGGGCGGACCGTCCTGCGCCGGCCCGAGCGGGACGTGCATCAGCGGCCAGATGAACGCGTGCACGATCCGCAGCCGGGTGCCGCGCAGCCGCGCCTCGCGGACGGCGACGTCGACGGCGGCCAGGCTCTCCTCCGAGCCGTCGACGCCCACCAGCACCTGGTCACGCATCGCCGGCCTCCTGCTCCTGCTGGTCCTGCTGGTCCTGCTTCTCGGGCCGCTCGTAGGGGACGACGGCGACCGGACAGGGCACGTGGTGCAGGACGGCGTGCGCGACGGCGCCGATGTGCGCGCCCAGCGGCGACCGGCGGACCCGCCGTCCGATCACCACCAGCTCCGCGCCCGCCGCACGGTCGGCGAGCACCTTGGCCGGGCGGGCGTTCACGGCCTCCTCGGTCACGGCCACCCCCGGGTGCTTCTCCCGCCAGGGCTGCACCACCCGGGTCAGCTCGCCCTTGGCGTACACCAGCATCTCGCCGGTGACGTCGACGCTGGCCGCGATGCCCGCGTACTGGTAGGTCGCCGGCAGCGTCCAGCAGTACACGGCGCGCAGCGGCAGCCCGCGCCGCTCGGCCACCTCGAAGGCGTGCGCCAGCACCGCCTCCGCTCCCTCGAACGGGTCGACGCCGACCACCACCTCGCGCGGCCCGGCGGCTTCCTCCCCGTCCTCCCCGCGTCGGACCAGCACCACCGGGCAGTCCGTCCGGGCCAGCACCCGCTGGCTCACCGAGCCGACCAGGAACCCGGCCACCGCGCCGAACCCGCGCGAGCCCAGCACCAGCAGCTCCGCCGGCGCGCCGTCCGGCTCCTGCGCCCCGCTCACCTCGTCGACCAGCGCCCGCACCGGGTCGGTCGGCACCTGGACGGCCTGCACGGTCAGCTCCGGCCAGCGTTCCCGCACCCGCAGCTCGGCATCACGCAGCGTGACGTCCGCCTGGCGGCGCGCCAGATCCACCGTCCCGAGCACCGCGAGCGGCGTCACCACCGTCGGCCAGGCGAGCACCACCTTCAGCGGCAGCTCCCGCCGCGCGGCCTCCTCCGCCGCCCAGTCCAGCGCGGCAAGGCTCTCGGGCGAACCATCGACACCGACGACGACGGACCTTGTCATGACGACCTCCGGCAGTTCTCGAACAGGATGCGGCCGGACGGGGTGGAAGCCCGGCCGCAACCACCACCCTTCCCGCCCCCTCCCAGTCCACCCAGAGTCCAAGGTCCCCGCCACCCGGCCGACGGTCCCGCGATCCCCTGCCGCCCCGTCGCCGCGGTCTCACTCGTAGGAGTCGATGGGCGCGAATCGGCTCGCACAACCCCGAGAAACAGCGGAGAGGGGCCTGATGTCCCCACTCCCGATCCACCCGAATCCCGTACCGCCTCCACCGGATTCTCCTACCGCTTCATGGTCGACAGGTCCTTGCTGCGGCCGCCGTCCACGCAGTCGATGCGAACGATCACGCGCACGGCCGGCGGCTCAGGGGAGGGTGAGGATGCGGGGGCCGGCCTCGGTGATGGCGACGGTGTGTTCGATGTGGGCGGCTCGGGTGCCGTCGGTGGTGCGGAGGGTCCAGCCGTCGGGGTCGGTGGTGTAGGTGTCGGTGCCGCCGCCGATGAGCATGGGTTCGATGGCCAGGACCAGGCCGGGCTTCAGGGGGAAGCCGCGGCCGGGGCGGCCCTCGTTGGGGAGGTGCGGGTCCTCGTGCATGCGGCGGCCGATGCCGTGGCCGCCGTAGCCCTCCAGGAGGCCGTAGCGGGCGGTGCGGGCGACGGTGCCGACGGCGTGGGCGATGTCGCCGGTGCGGTGGCCGACCACGGCGGCGGCGATGCCGGCCTCCAGGGCGCGGCGGGTGGTGTCGATCAGGCGGACATCCTCGGGGCGGGGCGTGCCGACGGTGAAGCTGACGGCGGCGTCGCCCGCCCAGCCGTCCAGGACGGCGCCGCAGTCGATGCTCACCAGGTCGCCGTCGCGCAGCCGGTAGCCGTCGGGGATGCCGTGCACCACGGCGTCGTTGACGGAGGCGCAGATGACGGCCGGGAACGGCACCGGGGCGAAGGACGGCCGGTAGCCGAGGAACGGCGAGGTCGCCCCGGCCTTCCGCAGCACGTCGTGGGCCACCTCGTCCAGTTCCAGCAGGCTCACCCCGACACCCGCCGCCCGCTCGGCCTCGGCCAGCGCCGTGGCGACCACCCGCCCGGCCTCCCGCATCGCGGCCAGCGCCACCTCCGACTTGAACTCCACCACGAGGTCCTCCGACCAGTCGACTCCAATTCTTATACCGGTATTTGTATCACGGTCGAGGCGGTGCCGACGGCTTGCCCCCGTGGCCTACCATCGGGGGCATGGTGAGGACTCCGCTGACCCCCGGGGAACGCGAGCGCGGCGAGCGCTTCGGTGTGCTGCTGCGCGAGGCGCGCGGCGGGCGCAGCATGGTGGACGTCGCGGCGGCGGCCGGGGTTTCGGCCGAGACGCTGCGCAAGATCGAGACCGGGCGGGCGCCGACACCCTCGTTCTTCACCGTCGCGGCGCTGGCGTACGCGCTGGGGCTCTCGCTGGACGAGCTGGCCACCGCCTGCGCGGATCCGGCCGAGGAGGAGGGCGCGGCGCTGTCGGCCTGAGCCGGCACGGGGACCGGTGGCACCCCGGTCGGGGGGCCACCGGCCGGCGGCGGTCAGGCGGTGACGCCGCCGTCGAGGACGAGGTCGGCGCCGACGGTGTAGGCCGACTCCTCCGAGGCCAGGTGGAGGACGGCGGCGGCGACCTCCTCGACGGCACCGGCGCGGCCGACCGGGATGCTGCCCTTCATCCGGTCCGACTTGTCGGAGTCGCTCTCCCCGGGCTGGGTGGACATCGTGGTGTTGATCGGACCGGGGCTGACCAGGTTGATCCGCACTCCCTCGGCGATGTGGTCGCGGGCGGCGGCCCGGGTCAGGGTGGCGACGGCGGCCTTGGAGACGGCGTAGGCGCCCTTGTTCTCGACCCGCAGGTGGGTGCCGAGGTTCGAGGAGATGTTGACGATCGCCCCGCCGCCGTTGGCGCGCAGGTGGGCGATCTGGTGCTTCATCGCGTACCAGGTACCGGTGAGGTTGATGTCGATCAGCCGCTGCCACTCCTCCTCCGCGACGTCGGCGATCCGGCCGACGCCGCCGAAGACGCCGGCGTTGTTGACCGCGACGTCCAGGGCGCCGAGCCGCTCGACGGTCTCGCGGACCAGACGGGCGGCGTCGGCGGCGTCGGACACCGAGCCGGTCAGGGCGACCGCGGTGCCGCCCTCGCGCTCGATCAGGGCGACCGTCTCGGCGAGGGCACTCGCGGTGCGGCCGGCGACGGCGACGCGGGCGCCCTCCCGGGCGAAGGCGAGCGCCACGGCTCGGCCGATGCCGCTGCCGCCACCGGTGACCAGGACGGACTTGCCGGTGAAGCGGGTGGTGCTGCGGGTCATGCGAGTGCTCCTCGATCGGGGGTCTATATTGACCGTTCGGTTCAGAATGGAGACAGCAAGAAACACACGAAACACATCGAGCGGGAACCGGTCAGTCCAGCAGCGCGAGGGCCTGACCGGCGGCGTCGCGCAGCCGGGCCGAACCGTCGCCGGCCTTGCCGATCACCCGCATGCCCTGGAACAGCACCAGCAGCATCCGGGCGATCGCGTGCGGGTCGCGGTCCCCGGACAGTTCGCCCTGGGCCTGCGCCCGGACCAGTGCCGTGGTGAGGACCGTCTCCAGGTGGGCCAGATTGGCCTCCACCCGGCGGGCGGCGTCCGGGTCGTGCGGGGCCAGCTCCACCGCCGTGTTGGTGACGAAGCAGCCGCGCCGCCGGCCCGCCTCGCCGTCCGCGGCGGACTCACCCGCGAAGCGGAGGACCAGGGCGCGGACGGCCGGCAGCACCGGGCCGGGCTGCGACAGCTCGGCCAGCAGCACGGGCTGCTGCTGCCGGCCGTAGCGCTCCAGCGCGCGCAGGTAGAGCTCCCGCTTGCTGCCGAAGGTGGCGTAGACACTGGCACGGGCGATCCCGAGGTGTTCGACCAGGTCGGCCATCGAGGTGGCCTCGTAGCCACGCTCCCAGAACAGCTCCAGGGCCGACTGCAGCGCCGCGTCCGGGTCGAATTCCTTGGTCCGTGCCATGCCTGAAAGGTAGTCGTTTCCAGATCGATCGGTCAAGAAAGAAAATCGGCGGTGCGGCCCGCCCCGGCAGCGGGGCGGGCCGGCCGGGTGACTCAGCCCCCGGCGAGGTGGCGTTCCACCGAGGCGACCTTGCGGGTCAGACCGTCGGTGACCCCGGCCCGGTCGTCGATCTTGATGACGGTGCTGACCCGGTTGCTGTAGGCCTTGACCGCCTCGATCGCCTCCCGGACGACCGGCATCACCTCGTCCCACTCCCCCTCGATGCTGGTGAACATCGCGTCCGTGCGGTTGGGCAGCCCGCTCGCGCGGACCACCCTGACGGCCGCGGCGACCGCCTCCCCGACGTCCTCGCCGACCCCGAGCGGGGTGACCGAAAAGGCAACGATCACGGCTGCGTCTCCTCCCAGTGCGACTCCCCGGGCGGCCCGGGCGGCCGACGGGCCACCAGGCTAGCGAGTCGGTCAGACCACGGTCGGCAACGGCGGGTCGACCGCCAGCGGGGCGGAGCTGCGGGCCCGGTGCTGCGCCGCCCAGGCGGCCAGGGCCACCGTGCAGGCGTGGTCCAGGTGGCGAAGCCCGGACCAGTCGAGTTCGACCGGGCGGTCGGCCGGGAGGCGTTCGAGGGTGTCCAGCAGCCGGGGCAGCCGCAGGAAGGTGGCGTTGCCGCTCAGCCGCACCCGCAGGGGCGCCTCGGCGGCGCCGGGGGCGGTGGGCGGCTCCTCCACGGCGATCTGCAGGTGGGAGGTCTGCCAGGCGGACTTGACCACGGCGAGGCCGATGCCGATCAGCACCCCCTCGAACAGGTCGGTGGTGACGACCGAGACGGTGGTGACGGCGAGCACCGCCGCCTCGCCCCGGTGGTCGCGGCAGAGCGCGACGATCCGCCGCACCGGGATGAGCTTGGCGCCCGCGTGGACCAGGACGGCGGCCAGCGCGGTCAGCGGGACCAGACCGAGCACGCCCGGCAGCAGGGCGGTGAACAGCAGCAGCCAGCCGCCGTGCAGCACCCGTGAGGCCTTGGTGCGGGCGCCGGCCTGGACGTTGGTCGCGCTGCGCACGATCACGGCGGTCATCGGGAGCGCGCCGAGCAGGCCGCAGAGGGCGTTGCCGACACCCTGGGCGGTGAGTTCGCGGTCGTAGTGGGTGCGCGGGCCGTGGTGCATCCGGTCGACGGCGGCGGCGCTGAACAGGGTCTCGGCGGAGGCGATCAGGGTGAAGGCGAGGACGGTGCCGACGCCGGCCGTGGTGGCCAGCGCGCCGAGCGCGGCGTGGTCGGGCAACCGGATCACGTCGAGCAGTCCGGCCACCTCGACCCGGGCCACCGGCAGGTCGGCGACGGCGGTGACGGCGGCGGCCAGGCCGACGGCGCCGAGCGGGCCGGGCAGCGCGCGGGCCAGGCGGGGCGGCAGGTACTTCCAGGCGATCAGCACCAGCAGGGTGGCGATGCCCAGCGCCACCGCGCTCGGGCGGGCGGCTCCGGTGGCGGCGTCGCGCAGCAGCGCGGGCAGGCCGGCGATCTTCTCCGGCCCGGTGCCGGGGGCGCGGCGGTCGGCGAGCGCGTACAGCTGGCCGAGCAGCAGGGTCAGGCCGATGCCGGCCAGCATGCCGTGCACCACGGAGGCCGACATGGCACGGAACCAGCGGCCCAACCGGAGTGCGCCCATCGCGAGTTGGAGCAGTCCGGTGAGCAGCACCAGGACGCCGAGGGCGCCCGCGCCGTACTGCTGGACGGCTTCGTGGACGAGGACGGTCAGGCCGGCGGCCGGGCCGCTGACCTGGAGGCTGCTGCCGGGCAGCGCGCCGACCACCAGGCCGCCGACGATGCCGGTGACCAGGCCGAGTTCGGCGGGCACCCCGGAGGCCACGGCCACGCCGACGCAGAGCGGGAGGGCGACCAGGAAGACCACCAGGGAGGCGGGCAGGTCGTAGCGCCAGGGGACGGCACGCAGGACGGCGACCGGGCCGCGGTGGCGCGGCGTCCGACGGGGCCGGTCGCGGCCGGGCGGGGCACTGCGGCGCGGGGCGGCGGGCGGGCGCTTGCGCCCGCGGGGCAGGCGGTTCACCGAAGCACCCCCGGCGGCGCGATCCGGGCGGCGGGCGTGGCGGCGGGCGCAACGGCAGGCAGGGCGGCGGGCGTGGTGGTGGGTGCGGCGGGGCAGGCGAGGCAGACGGGGCAGGCGGGTGCGGCGGGGCAGGCGGGGCAGACGGGCAGGGCACGGCGTCGAGGCATCGGGAGATTCCTTCCGCGCACCCGGCACGGCGGTGCGCCGCGGGCGCGGCGCATCGCTGCGGGTGCGTTGCTGCGGGTGCGTTGCTGCGGGTGCGTTGCTGCTGAAGGCTGCGGTGCTGCGGTGGCGGCTGGGACGCGCGGGACGGGCCGGCCGGCGCGGCGTGCGTGCTGCACGGGACCCGACGGCCGGAGCTCCCCCGATCCCCGGAATGTCCCGAACCCCCTTGCCGTGACCCCCTGTTGAACATGGCAACCATGACGGGTCCGGCGTGCCACCGACGGTACCCAGCGGCCCGGAGCACGCCAACCTCGCACACCGAACCTTCACTCCGGCAGCACACCGGACGCGCCTCCGGGCCGAAATCCCGGCCTCGGACGGGTACGCACGTTCGCCCGTCGAGCATGCGGCCGATCCATCGGTGGTCCCGCACCGCCCACCGTCGCCCCGACCCCCCGGAAGGCGTTCCACCCCAGGGCAGTGCGGGTACGTACCAAGGAACCGCCCGCGCGCGACGTACGCGCGCGGGCCTTCCTGCCCGGGAGGCCCCACCGTGTCCTTCGCGATGACCCGCGCCGAGTGCGAGCGCTTCCTGGCCGGCGTGCACGTCGGCGTCCTGTCCGTCGCCGAGGCGGAGCCCGGCGCGGCCCCGCTCACCGTGCCGATCTGGTACTCCTACCGGCCCGGCGGGCTGATCACCGTACTGACCGGACGGAACTCCGCCAAGGCGCGCCGGATCCGGGCAGCCGGCCGGTTCACGCTCTGCGCCCAGCAGGAGGAGACACCCTGCCGCTACGTGAGCGCGGCCGGGCCGGTGGTGGCGATCGAGGACCGGGTCGACCCGGACGAGCGCGCCGCGCTGGCCCACCGCTACCTGCCGCCGGCCACCGCCGCCGCCTACCTGCTGGCCACCGCCGACCAGCTGACGGCGGACGTCACCGTCCGGATGCGGCCCGAGCGGTGGCTCAGCGCCGACTTCGCCGCCGTCACCGACCAGATAGCCCTGCTGGAGCGGTCGGCCGCCGAGGACTCCCGCTCCCGTCGGCGCGCGCCGGAACACCCGCCGTCCGGGCGCGGTTGAGCGGGTGGGCGGCAGCGGGCGGGGTACCGTACCCGCGCGGGCCCGCCCGCCACGGCACCACCGCCGACCAGCCACGACCCACGACCGACGACCTCCTCCGAAGGGGACCCCACCGTGAGCCTGTACGACATCCCGCTGCGCACGCTGTCCGGCGAGGCCGCCTCGCTCGCCGACTACAAGGGCAAGGCGCTGCTGATCGTCAACGTCGCCTCCAAGTGCGGCCTGACCCCGCAGTACGCCGGCCTGGAGCGGCTCCAGGAGCGGTACGCCGAGCGCGGCTTCACCGTGCTGGGCTTCCCGTCGAACCAGTTCGCCGGGCAGGAGCCGGGCAGCGCCGAGGAGATCCGGACCTTCTGCTCCACCACCTACGGCGTGACCTTCCCGCTGTTCGAGAAGACCGACGTGAACGGCGAGGACCGGCACCCGCTGTACGCGCGGCTGACCGAGACGGCCGACGCCGAGGGCCAGGCCGGGGACATCTCCTGGAACTTCGAGAAGTTCGTCCTCGGACCGGACGGCACCGTGGCCGCCCGGATCCGCCCGCGCACCGAGCCGGAGTCCGACGAGGTGATCGCCGCGATCGAGGCCGTGCTGCCCAACTGAGCAGCCGCGCGCCGGAGCCCGGGGCCGCAGGACGCGCCCCGGGCTCCGGGCTCCGCGCCCCGGGCTCCCCGGCCTCCGCCGGCAACGCACTCGCTAGAGCAACAACCGCGTCCCCGGCGGGAGTTCGCCGTCCCTCGCGGCGTCGTGCAGATGCGCCAGCAGGGTCGCCCGCAGGGCCTCGGCCGCGCGGGTCGGCGGCACCTCGTGGCCGTGCGCGACGGCGATGGTGCGCCCCAGGCCCGGGCCGGCGAACGGGGTCACCGCGAGCCCCGAACGGTGGGCGACCATGCCCGGCAGCACGGCCGGCCCGAGCCCGGCCCGCACGAAGCCGAGCACCGCGTCCATCTCCCCGCCCTCGACGGCGAACTCCGGCTCGAAGCCGGCCTCCCGGCAGGCCGCCAGGGTGGCCTCCCGCACGTCGTAGCCCTCCCGGAACATCACCAGCGGCCGCCCGCGCAGCTCCGCCACCCGCACCGTTCGCCGGGCCCGCCGCTCCGCCGAGACCAGCACCAGGTCCTCGTGCAGCAGCTCGGTGACGGCCAGCGCCGGCGCGGCCTCCCCGCGCGGCGGGGTGATGATCAGCGCGAGGTCCAGCTCCCCCGCCGCCAGCGAGCGGACGAGGTCCCGCGAGCCGCCCTCGCGCACCACCAGCGCCACGCCCGGATAGCGGTCCCGGAACACCCGCAGGACGTCCGGCACCAGGCTGGTGCACAGGCTCGGGGGCGCTCCCAGCCGCACCCGGCCCCGGCGCAGCTGCACCGTCTCCTGGACGGCGAGGCGGGCGCTCTCGGTGTCCGCGAGGATGCGCCGGGCGAGCGGCAGCAGGGCGTCGCCGGCGTCGGTGAGCGCGATGTTGCCACGGGTGCGGTGGAACAGCTCGGCGCCCAACTCCCGCTCCAGCGAACGGATCTGCTGCGAGAGTGACGGCTGGGCGACATGCGCCGCCTCGGCCGCGCGGGTGAAGTGGCGGGTCTCGGCGACGGCCACGAAGTAGCGGAGTTGCTGGAGCTGCACGCGTCCAGGATAGGCCGCATCGATAGGTGGTGCCTATGGTGGCCAGCCGCATCATGTCTTGGACGCACCGTCGTCGCCCTCCCTACCGTTGTCGCCATGACAACCGCGACTCGGACGGCCCGGCACCCGTCCACCCTGGCGACCCTGTGGCGGTCGACCGTCGGCAAGAAGGCGGTCATGGCCGTCAGCGGGCTCGCCATGCTGCTGTACCTGGTCGCCCACATGCTCGGGAACCTCAAGGTCTTCTTCGGGCCGGACGACATCAACGGCTACGCGGCGTGGCTGCGCACCATCGGACAGCCGTTCCTCGGCCACGAGTGGTTCCTGTGGATCGCCCGGGTGGGTCTGCTGGCCGCCGTCCTGCTGCACGGCGTCGCCGCGTACCAGCTCAGCCGGCGCGACCTCGCCGCCCGGCCGAGCAAGTACGCCCACCAGCGGCGGCGGGCGAGCTACGCGACCCGGACGATGCGCTGGGGCGGGGTGATCCTGGCGCTGTTCATCGTCTGGCACGTCCTGGACCTCACCACGCTGACCGTGAACCCCAACGCCGAGCACGGCAAGGTGTACCAGAACATCGTGGCCTCCTTCGGGACCTGGTACTCCTGCGTGATCTACATCGTCGCGATGCTCGCCGTCGGCCTGCACGTCCGGCACGGCTTCTGGAGCGCGGCGCAGACCCTCGGCGCCAACAACGCCCGCCGCGACCGCGCCCTGAAGCTCACCGCCAACGGCCTGGCGCTGCTGCTGACCGTGGGCTTCCTGTCCGTCCCCGTGGCCGTGATGACCGGAGTGGTGAGTTGAGCGAGTACCCGAACTACACCGTCGGCGAGCCGATCACCGACTCCCGGGCCCCCGAGGGGCCGATCGAGCAGCGCTGGGACCAGCGGCGGTTCGAGGCCAGGCTGGTCAACCCGGCGAACCGGCGCAAGCACACGGTGATCGTGGTCGGCACCGGCCTGGCCGGCGGCGCCGCCGGCGCCACCCTCGCCGAACAGGGCTACCACGTCGTCCAGTTCTGCTTCCAGGACTCCCCCCGGCGGGCCCACTCGATCGCCGCCCAGGGCGGCATCAACGCCGCCAAGAACTACCGCAACGACGGCGACTCGATCCGCCGGCTGTTCTACGACACCGTCAAGGGCGGCGACTTCCGCGCCCGCGAGTCCAACGTCCACCGGCTGGCCCAGGTGTCGGTGGAGATCATCGACCAGTGCGTGGCCCAGGGCGTGCCGTTCGCCCGCGAGTACGGCGGCCTGCTGGACACCCGCTCGTTCGGCGGCGTCCAGGTCTCCCGGACGTTCTACGCCCGCGGCCAGACCGGCCAGCAGCTGTTGCTCGGCGCCTACCAGGCGCTGTCGCGGCAGATCGCCGCCGGGAACGTGGAGATGCACGCCCGCACCGAGATGCTGGACCTGCTGGTGATCGACGGCCGGGCGCGCGGCATCGTCGCCCGCGACCTGGTCACCGGCGAGATCACCAGCCACACCGCCGACGCCGTGGTGCTCGCCTCCGGCGGCTACGGCAACGTCTTCTACCTCTCCACCAACGCCAAGAACTCCAACGCCACCGCGATCTGGCGGGCGCACCGGCGCGGGGCCTACTTCGCCAACCCCTGCTTCACCCAGATCCACCCGACCTGCATCCCGCGCTCCGGCGAGCACCAGTCCAAGCTCACCCTGATGAGCGAGTCGCTGCGCAACGACGGCCGGATCTGGGTGCCCAAGGCCAAGGGCGACGCCCGCCCGCCGGCCGAGATCCCCGAGCAGGAGCGGGACTACTACCTGGAGCGGATCTACCCGGCCTTCGGCAACCTGGTGCCGCGCGACATCGCCTCCCGGGCCGCCAAGAACGTCTGCGACGAGGGCCGCGGGGTCGGCCCCGGCGGGCAGGGGGTCTACCTGGACTTCGCCGACGCCATCCGCCGGCTGGGGCGGGACGCGGTGGAAGCCAAGTACGGCAACCTGTTCGAGATGTACGAGCGGATCACCGCCGAGGACCCGTACCGGGTGCCGATGCGGATCTACCCGGCGATCCACTACACGATGGGCGGCCTCTGGGTCGACTACGACCTGCAGACCACCGTGCCCGGCCTGTTCGCGATCGGCGAGGCCAACTTCTCCGACCACGGCGCCAACCGGCTGGGCGCCAGCGCCCTGATGCAGGGTCTGGCCGACGGCTACTTCGTGCTGCCGCCGGTGCTCAACGACTACCTGGCCCGCGAGAAGCTCCCCGCCGTCCCCGCCGACCACGAGGAGCTCGCCTCGGTGGAGGCCGAGGTCACCGACCGCCTCAACCTCATCCTCGCGGTGGACGGCGACCGCACCCCCGACTCCTTCCACCGCGAGCTCGGCGAACTGCTCTGGGACGAGTGCGGGATGGCCCGCGACGAGGCCGGGCTGCGCCGCGCGCTGGAGCGGATCCCGGTGCTGCGGGAGGAGTTCTGGCGCCGGATCAAGGTGCCCGGCACCGGCCAGGAGCTCAACCAATCGCTGGAGAAGGCCAACCGGCTGGTGGACTACTTCGAGCTGGCCGAGCTGATGTGCCTGGACGCGCTGCACCGCGCCGAGTCCTGCGGCGGCCACTTCCGCACCGAGAGCCAGACGGCCGACGGCGAGGCGGCCCGGCGCGACGAGGAGTTCTCCTACGCCGCCGCCTGGGAGTTCACCGCCACCGGGCAGGCCCCCGTCCTGCACCGCGAGCACCTCGACTTCGAGTACGTCCACCCCACCCAGCGGAGCTACGCGTGAACCTCACCCTTCGGATCTGGCGCCAGGCGGGCCCCGACACGCCCGGCTCGATGACCACCTACCAGGTCAGCGGGATCAGCCCGGACATGTCCTTCCTGGAGATGCTGGACACCCTCAACGAGGAGCTGATCACCCGCGGCGACACGCCCGTCGCCTTCGACCACGACTGCCGCGAGGGCATCTGCGGCGCCTGCGGCATGGTCATCAACGGCCAGGCGCACGGCCCCGAGCGGACCACCACCTGCCAGCTGCACATGCGGCACTTCCAGGACGGCGACACCATCGACGTCGAGCCGTGGCGGGCGGCGGCCTTCCCGGTGGTCAAGGACCTGGTGGTGGACCGCTCCGCCTTCGACCGGATCATCGGCTCCGGCGGCTACATCACCGCCCCGACCGGCAGCGCGCCCGACGCGCACGCCACGCCCGTCCCCAAGGAGGCCGCCGACACCGCGTTCGAGCACGCCGAGTGCATCGGCTGCGGGGCCTGCGTCGCGGCCTGCCCGAACGGGTCGGCGATGCTCTTCACCTCCGCCAAGGTGGTGCACCTCAACGTGCTGCCGCAGGGCGCGCCGGAGCGGAAGTCCCGGGTGCGCGACATGGTGGCCGCGATGGACGCCGAGGGCTTCGGCGGCTGCACCAACACCGGCGAGTGCGCGACGGCCTGCCCCAAGGGCATCCCGCTGCCCAGCATCGCCGCGATGAACCGGGAGTTCCTGCGCAGCTCGCTGGGCTGACGCCGGACCGGCACCACGGCGGAGCGGGGGGCCCCCCCCCCCCCCCGGGGCGCGCCCCCCCCCCCCCCCGCCCCCCCCCCCCCCCCCCCCCCCCCCCCCCCCCCCCCCGGGGGGCCCGGCCCCCC